>JBBQCK010000195.1:0-5725 GCA_038318605.1 Tepidisphaerales bacterium
GCAGATGCTGGCGCGCATCGTCTTGACGATGTCGTAGCGCGCTTCGCTGCGCGATTCGTCGGTGACTTCAATATCCAGCGGCCCGTTCAATTGCGGTCCGTCGCCGAGCGCCGGCTCCGTGGGATCATTGCGATAGACATGACACCCCAATTCGCCGACCAGCTTGCACATCGAATCGATGTCGCTGAGTCTTGGAACCCCGTTGAGGCGCGTACGCCCCTCGGCCATCAGGCATGCCGCCATGATCGGCAGGGCGCTGTTCTTGCTGCCCGAAATTTCGATTTTGCCTTTGAGGCGCGTACCGCCGCGAATTCTAAAACTATCCATAACCCGGCCCTTCCTTGGCCCACCCGTTGCGGGCTTACATCGGCCAGTCCATTGGCCAACGATCAATCAATGCTACGCGGGAATTTTTTCCCGATTTATCGGCCCGCGAATCCGCCCGGACGACGACGAATCCGATCGCCAATCGCAACGGTGGCATTGTGAGCATTTGGCGAAGCGATTTCAAGTTTTATTCTGAAAAGCGAGCGGGCGAGGGGGGTCAGGTAAGGTAACGGTTGCGCATAGAGCTACCAACTGGCAGACATGGGCGATGCGTTTGCCGGCGTTACAGATTGGCCGCGTCACACCGGGCAATCCGCCGGTTTGTGCCAGTGCTTCCATTCTTCCGTGGATTCGGGCTCCGGAGTGGGTTACACAGATTTCCTGCCCATTGACACCGTGACAGTTTCTGGCGAACGGCAACTTCGCCTCCGGTCTCCGCTATAATACCGCCCGCGCTGTGATGATGACTGATTCCACTGAAACCCTCACCCACACGCTGGTCGATCTCGAAAATCGGCGAATTGTACAGGCAAATCTGACGGTCGCCGACGGGAAAATCGGCCGGATCGACATCCTTCGCGAACTCAGCCTGTCGGAGGCGAGCGGCACGCCGTGCGTGCTACCTGGATTCGTAGATGCGCATGTTCACGTCGAAAGCTCCATGCTCACGCCGGCGCAATTTGCCCGCATGGCCGTACGGCATGGGACCGTTGCCACGGTTTCGGATCCGCATGAGATCGCCAATGTGCTTGGGATTGCGGGCATCGAGTTTATGCTTGAAAGCGCACGCGCCGTCCCTTTAAAGATTCATTTCGGAGCGCCATCGTGCGTGCCGGCGACGGCATTTGAGTCGGCCGGCGCTTGTCTGGATGCATCTGCGGTGGCCGCGCTTTTGGCCCGGCCGGACATTCATTATCTCACCGAAGTGATGAATTTCCCCGGACTGTTGGCAGGCGATGCGGATCTTGCGGCCAAGGTCTCGGCCGCCCGATTGCTGGGTAAGCCCATTGATGGCCACGCGCCGGGCCTCCGCGGCGCGGAGGCGGCCCGATATTTTTCATCAGGCCCAACCACCGACCACGAATGCACCACGCTGGATGAAGCACTCGATAAGATCGCAGAAGGTGCGCACATCCTCATTCGCGAGGGGTCAGCCGCCCGCAATTTCGATGCCCTGCATCCCCTGCTTCGTTCGCATCCGGCGCGATGCATGTTCTGCTCGGACGATAAACATCCCGACGAACTATTGGTGGGGCACATCGATCGTCTCGTCGCCCGCGCCGTGGCACTTGGACATGATTTGTTCGACGTGCTGGACGTCGCTTGTGTCAATCCGGTCAAACATTACGGCCTGAACGTCGGCATGCTGCGAATTGGGGATCCGGCCGATTTTATCGAAATCGCCGACCTTGCCTCCTTCCGCGTGCTGCGGACGTGGATTGACGGAAACCTCGTCGCCGAAAACGGCACAACGCTTTTTGATGTGCCAACGTCGCGCCCCATCAATCGGTTCGAATGCAGGCCACAGCCGATTGAAGCGTTTGCAATCGCCGCATCAGCATTGCCCGCCAATGTGATTGTCGCCCGCTGTGGCCAGATCGTCACCGGCAGGATGTCTGCGCTTTTAACTGCGCGTGACGGATTGGCAGTAGCCAGCATCGAACGCGACCTCCTCAAAATTGCAGTAGTCAACCGCTACAACCCCGACGCGCCGCCCGCGGTGGCGTTCATCCATGGCTTCGGATTACGGCGCGGCGCGATTGCATCGTCGGTCGCCCACGACTCTCACAACATCATCGCCGTCGGAGTAAACGACTTGGACTTGATGAACGCCATCAACGCCGTCCTCGCCGAACGCGGCGGCCTGTCGGCTGTCGATGGCGGCCGCCGCGCCGTCCTGCCCCTGCCCGTCGCCGGCCTGATGAGCGACCTGAGCGGAGAAACCGTCAGCACCCAATATCAGCTCCTCGATACGATGGCCCGGGAAATGGGATGCACCCTCCGCGCACCATTCATGACGCTGTCATTCATGGCTCTGCTGGTGATTCCGGAACTGAAATTGAGCGATCTGGGTCTGTTTGACGCCGACGCGTTTCGACCGGTCGGATTATATGATTAGGCGATCGGGGACGATGCGGCTGGTTTTGGATTGCAAATGATGCTGCAGTCTCCATCACTCCAGAACCTCTATCTGTGACCTTGGGCTTGAATTTAATCCGCCCTTCCCTGCCGGCGGGTTTCCCATCAGCCACCGGCCAAAACCTGATTGATTCGGCTGGCAAATGCTGCCGGATCTTCGATCCGGCTGCCTTCGGCGAGGATCGCCTCGTCGAGTAGAATTTTGCCGTACAGCTCAACCTTTGCGTCGCTCTTGTCGGCGGCGTGAAGTGCTTGCAGCTTTTTAACGACGGCGTGATCGGGGTTTATTTCCAGCGTGCGCTTCGATCGGCCGGCGGCATCGCGGCCCATGCGTTGCATGAGTCGTTCCATGTGGGCGCTGGGGGCATGTTCGTCGGCGACAAGACATGCGGCGCTATCACGCAGGCGGGCGCTGAGTTTTACATCTTTCACTTCAGATAGCAGGGATTTCAGCGATTCCAGAAGCGGCTGAAACTCCGCCTCCTTCTCCTTGATGGAGTCAGAATCGGCGGCGTGGCCCGCCGAGCGATCGGCAGCTTTGAAGCGCTTGCCCTTGTATTCGCCAAGCGAGTTTACCGCGAATTCGTCGATTGGGTCGGTCAGTAGTAACACCTCTTCCCCGGCGCTGCGAAGCGATTCAACGTATGGAGAACGCTCGATCTGCGCCCGCGTTTCGCCAACCAGATAATGAATTTCCGATTGCGCGGATTCCATCCTCGCGACATACTGTTCCAATGTCGTGAACTCGCCCGACGCGGTTTTGGTCGATTCGAGCATCAATAGGTCGGCGATGCGCTCGCGATTGGCGAAGTCCTGGGTAAGCCCTTCCTTCAACACCGCGCCGAATTCCGCATAGAAGGTTTTGTATGCCTCGGGCTCCGTTGTCTTCATCTCCTCAAGTGTCTTGAGCACACGATTGACAAGATTGGTTCGAATTTTTGCCAGAATCGGATTGTGCTGAAGCGTTTCGCGGCTGACGTTCAACGGCAGGTCGGAGGAATCGACCACGCCTTTGACAAACCGAAGCCATGTTGGAAGCAGCTCTTCGCAGTCGTGAGCGATCAACACCCGCTTGACGTAGAGCGAAACTCCGGATGCCTTGGGCGGCCCGGAAAAAAGATCGAACGGCTTCTGCTTCGGCAAAAAGAGTAACGCGCGAAATTCCAGTGTGCCGTCAGCGGCGAGATGGATGACCTTGAGCGGGTCTTCCATGTCGTGGGCGATCTGCTTGTAAAACGCGTTGTATTCCTCGGGCTTGATCTCGGATTTTGGTCGCAGCCATATCGCCTGGCGGCTGTTGAGCGTCGCTTCTTCGGTTTTGTCATCCTTGGTCGTGACCAGAACGATGGGATGCTCGATGAAGTCGCTGTAGCGCTTGACGATATCGCGAAGGCGCCACTCGGTCAGAAATTCCTTCTGGTCGTCGCGAAGATGCAATATGACATCGGTCCCGCGCGATTCCCGCTCGGCGGGCGAAATGGTGTATTGGCCCTGTCCGTCTGATTCCCAGCGCACCGCAGGCGCATCGCCGGCCATTTTTGAGACGACAGTGACACGATCTGCGACCATGAACGATGCGTAAAAGCCGACGCCGAACTGGCCGATCAACTCCGGGCGGTCCTGCGCGTTCGATTGTTTCAACTTCTCCATGAACGCGCGAGTCCCCGAGCGAGCGATCGTGCCGAGATTATCGACGATGGTCTCAGCCGACATGCCCAGGCCGTTGTCGCTGATGGTCAGGGTGCCGGACTTTTCATCGGGCATGATGCGAATTTTCCAGTCACTGTTGCCCTCGAGCATTTCCGGATGGGTCAGGCCGTCGAAGCGCACCTTGTCAATCGCGTCGGCGGAATTGGAGATCAGCTCGCGCAGAAAAACTTCGCTTTTGGTGTAGAGCGAATGAATGATCAGATCGAGCAGTTGTTTAAGCTCGGTCTTAAATTCCATCGTCTGCGGCTGTGATTCGGTGGCAATGCTCATAAACTTGTCCTTCTCAATGTCCGGGGAATAACGTAACTGTGAGAAATCAAACCGCGTGCCGCACGGTGATCCATGTAAGAGTCGGCAATACAAGCACTTAGCGAGCAAGTCTCTAAGTCCCGTCCTGCCACGGTGGCAGTCCACGGCATCAGACCTGCATTTTCAGCACGTCCCTGCGGCAAAGTGCGCCAACGGAATCGCCTGTCGCGAGAGGTCTGGCGCACTATCATGCGATTCGGCCGGCGATTCACTGAAGCGCGAGCGATTGAATGAGGGCCAACCGAGTTGAACGCGTTTGCATCCAATCCAACTTCACTGCGGGGGCCGCGCCGTTGGCGTTGGCTCTTAGTGATCGTGGGCGCGGCCGCGTTGCTGGCGCTGGCGGGGTTTTTATTATCGCGGCGGCATGGCCCGCGCCACGCCTATCTCAATCTTCCGAAACATCACGACGAAGAATTGCCACGTCTTTTGTCGCTGACCGGCGCGTTTGCTGATGTGCGATCGCTGACACCGGCGGCCGGGCTGGTTGAATATGAGGTCAATGCGCCGCTCTGGTCCGACGGCGCCGCCAAGCGCCGTTGGATAAATGTCCCACGTGGAACATTCATCAAATTCAGCAACAGCGGCAATTGGGAATTTCCGGCGGGGACTGTTTTCATCAAGCACTTTGAAACCACAGACACACCACCCCGCCGCATCGAAACGCGTCTGCTTGTACGCGACGCATCCGGCGGCATTTTTGGCATGACCTACCGCTGGCGTGACGATCAATCGGACGCAGAGCTGGTCGATCGATCATCGTCGCCACTGATGCAAAATCCCGGCGGCGGCGATGGACAAATCCATTGGTCGCTGATGACCAACAACGAATGCCGCGCCTGCCATATTCCCGAATCAGGCCTGGCATTGGGTGTAAACACACGGCAGTTGAACCTGCCGATCAACGGTGAAAATCAGCTCGTGACATGGTCGCGCCTGGGGTTGCTTGATACCAGGATCGATTCGGCCGGTGCCGCCTCGTTGCCGCGCCTGGCCAACCCCGACGACATTTCTTCCCCGCTGGAATCGCGGGCACGAGCATATCTCGATGCCAACTGCGCCATTTGCCATCGGCCGGGCGCGGCGCTGTCGAAGATGGATTTGCGTATTGAAACGCCGCTGCACAGTGCTCGCCTGATCGATGCGCCCCCCACTTTCGCATCCGCCCGCGATTCACGTCAGATCGCGCCGGGCGATCCGGAGCATTCCGAGGTGCTCAAACGCATGCTTGCAACCTCCG
>JBBQCK010000196.1:0-5717 GCA_038318605.1 Tepidisphaerales bacterium
AGCACATGCGTACCAAAAACCCATGTCGCCAGAAATGCGATCTGTGCAGCGAAGAAGGTCGTCAGCCCGCCGCGCCACCACACCCGACGCGAAACATCCTCAACCCGTCGCCACGCCCAGCGAAAGTAGAGCACATCCAACAGAACCATCACTACGAGAATGAAACGGAAAATGCTCATCTATTTGCAATTCACCCCCGCCATCGTTCCGTATCGGCACGATTGTAGGCCCGCGACAATACCATGTCGGCTATTCGCCCCTGCGCTGCGGCCACCCTCCGTTTTCGACCACTTACAGGTACAAACGCCAAAAGCCGACCCATCGGGCCGGCTCTGGCTGGCAGATTCGCCTCACTCAGCGGATGGCTGCTTACAGATCGCCGCCGCGACCCTGATTATGCTGCGGATTCTGCTGGGCCTGTAGAAACGCAGCCGTAATGCTTTCAATAAGTTGGTACGGCAGATAGCCATCAATGCGAATCGCCGACCCTTCGGTGCCAACGGTCATGCCAATCGGCGGAAGGTTCGGCGGAAGATCGATCTTCGGCGGGCCGACGCCAAACTGCGCCATCATTTTGGAACCATTCACCACAAGCTTATCCACCGCGAAGTAGGCCGCGAACAGCCGCTGTTTCGGAAGAGCATCCGCTACTTCGGCAACGTTTTCCTTCTTGACCAGATCGTCCGCGTTCGCCTTCGCGGCCGCGATGCCCGCTTTGATGTAGGCTTCATCATCCCCCAACAACTGCACCATGGTGTTGTCGTCAACCCGGCCGATGAATTGCGATATCTTGGTGCCGCCGAACAGGACACCCATCGCCTGGCCGGCCATCGCGGAGGTTGGGTCGTTCGGGTCAACCTCCACTACAGTATCGCTTTTTGTCAGTTCTACGCCGTCCACAGTCTTCGTTGACGTTTCGGTGGAAGGCTTGGCGGCCGAACCATCGATCAACTTCTCAAACTCCTGCATCCCGACCGTCGCATCGTTGGCCGCCTGCACAAGCGCCTTGGAATCGCCGTGGACGATGGCGAGAAGCTTGAGCGCTCCGCCCTGGGCCGCGGTAGCATCGAATGTGATTCCCGCCGCGCCGTCGTCGATCGAGGTCAGTAACTTTCGCTCGGCGTCGATGAGCGCCATGAGCCTTTTACCATCCTCACCGACATTAGGAAGTTCCTTTTTGACATCGGCCGTCAGATCGTCGAACAGTTGCCCAACAAACTGCCGGTCGCTCTTGATTCCATAATAATAGACAAAGTCGCCGTCGGCCGGCAGACCCTTCAGCAATGACTCATCCGTGTTTTTCAAACTCGCAATCTTCTTGCCCAAATAGGTTTCAGGCGCAAAATCTGCGACCAACTTCGCTTTGGCGCCCTTCTCATCGAGCGTCAGCGACCAGGCTGCCGCCTCTCCATCCTTCAACGTTTCCTCGGCCATGTTCAAGCCAGTGTTGACCAGCGCCTTGATCACCGGTGTAAAACGCTTGTCCCCCTTGTTTTCCTCGAACGCCTTTACAACTTCATCAACCGTTTTGGCCCGCGACTTCAACAACTCTGGCAATGCCGCCGCGACCAGAACCGGCGCATTGGCAAAAAACGCGAGATCTACCGTTGGATCAGCCAGCATCGCTGCCGTCGCCTTGCCGCGAATGTCCAACCCATGCTTCTTGGTCTTCAGAAGCTCCGGGTCGCGCGCGATGGCCGCATATGTGCCCCACTGCTTCGCGTAACAGGTTGAGTCGCGCGCGGTGAACACATCAATGTCCCCTTCCTTCTTCGGGTCTGCAAAATTGCCGAGGAAGGCGGCGTAGTCCGTCACCGAAATCAAAAACACCGTCGGCTCGCCATGCTCGACCTCTGCATTGGTCATATAGAGCGCTGCCTGGCCGTTCTTGTCGAACCCCTTGGTGATGCCAAACTCGTTCAGCACCATGTTCATCGGGTCGGCGACCTCGGGGTTCATCTTGTCGGCCCCGAGGCGCTTCATCAGATCGCCGACGCGCGTATTGGCCCGCTGAAGGTCGTTGATCTTCATTACAATCAACGCATCCGGCGGAACCTGATCGAGTACCGAAGGCCTGGCCGCCACGGCGCTCAAGGTCAACCCCTGCGGCCCCGGCTTGTTCGGTTGGCCTACGACCACGTCCACGCCCGGCTTGACCGGCTCGTCTATTTTCTCCTGCGCCATCAGGGTGCGATTAACGCCAAAACCCATCATCAGCGCCAAAGCCAGCGACGCGATCAATCCCCGACACAACTTGCTTCGCATGATCGAACTCCCGTTGGAGCCGCCGAAATCGACGGCCAATGCACTCAATGCTACCCGCGACGGCGCGGCGATCAAAGCACAGCACCAATCCGTGCGTTTTTCGGCTTCAGGGGCTACGATTACGGTGGTCGCCTTTTCATTGCCAACGCCGATCATCTGACCCCGGTAAATCTCACATGCGAACCTCCCGCTGCCTTACAATCGTTTGCACCGCCCTGGCGTGCTGCTTGACTTTCAAAGCCGCCGCCGCCGAGCAGGCAAGCCCCGGCGCGCCGTCGCCGCTCGACGGCGTGAAGTTCGATACCAGCACCGTCGTCGGCACCGATGGCTTTTTCCGTGTCGGCAAATCAACGACAGGCCGTTGGTGGCTGATGGACGAAAATGGCAAACCGTTCTTTTATCGTGGCGTAACGTCGATCAATCGCTCCGGCCGGGCAGGCGGACGTCTGGCGGAAGATGGCCCTTACGCCGCGGTCGTCGATCGTAAATACAACTACCAGAAAGACCCCACCGCATTCGCCGAATCGGTTATCGCCCGCCTGCGCGAATGGAACTTCAACGCCATGGGTGCCTGGGCAAGCGAAGACCTTTTTGATCGCGGCATGCCGTACACCGAAATTACCGAGTTCGCCAAAGTCGGCCCGTCAATCGCAACGCGCGGCATCACGCTGCCGGATGTTTTCGATCCGGCATGGGAAAAAGCGATCGACGAGCTCGCCCAAAAAATCTGCACGCCAAGGAAGAACAGCCGCCAGCTCGTCGGCTATTTCACCGACAACGAAATGGGCTGGGCACAATGGCGCGAGGAGGACATCGCCGATCAGGCAGGCGCAGGCCCGGCCAGAGCGTCAGTCCGGCCGACGCTGCTTCAAGCGTGCCTCAGTCGTCCCAGCACCGAATCGGCCGGGCAAGCGGCGAGAAAATTGATCCTTGATAAATACGGAAAAGATCCCGCGGCCCTGGCGCGTGCATGGGAAATACCGGCCGAATTCGCGCGCGATCCCGATCCAGTCCGCGCCATGACCAACCGGGGCATCGGACTTGGGTCTAAGGGCTATATTGTAGATCAAACCGCGTTCTCCCACCTTTTTGCGCGGCGATATTTCGAGCTGTCGAGCAATGCCATCCGCAAGTACGACCCGAACCATCTCATCCTCGGCTGCCGCTTCGGCGCGCCTCCGGGTTCGGTGGTGCTGGCCGAATGCCGCCGGCCATTTGTCGATGTCGTATCCGCGAACAACTATCGCGAGAACATGTACGAACGGATGGAGATCTATCACAAGCCCAACGACATGCCGGTGCTCGTCGGCGAATTTGCCTGGTATTCCAGCACCTTTGTGAATGGGAAGAACTCTGATGGAATGGTGGCCAAGGGCACGGTTTCCCTGGAAAAGCTGTTCACTCATCCGGGAGTTGTGGGATACACTTGGTATCGCTGGGTCAATAAATCAACCCCCGACGGTTTTGCTCAGAAAAACCCCGGCAAGCAGTTCATTGGCGATGGATTGGTCACGCTCGACGATGAAACAAACCACCTGCACGCCGATCCGCTCACGAAAATAAACGAGAGGGCGGAAGACATTGCGGTCGGAAAAATAAAGCCTGGCAATTAGCCCTTGGAGGCGCGGCGGTGGCCCCGATCAATAGCCCGCGGCGACCAGTACGAGTATAAATCCGGGGATGGAGTCCATCCTGAGCAAAACGCTCGATGACCTCGCCGAGTTGATCCCGCGCCTCCGGCCGCTAGGTCCCACTGTCGCCCGGCTCGGTGAAGCGATGATGCAATGCTGGGAAGCCCGCGGCAAGGTACTCATCGCCGGAAACGGTGGGAGCGCCGCCGACGCCATTCATTTCGCCGAGGAACTCGTCGTTCGATATCAGAAAAATCGCCGTGGGTTGGCGGCCATGGCCCTTTGCGATCCCGCCGTTTTAACCTGCGCCGCAAATGATCTGGGATATGAGCACGTTTTTTCCCGCCAGATCGAAGCCTATGGCAACCCCGGCGACCTGTTCATCGGCCTGACCACCAGCGGCAACAGCCCAAACATGATCCGAGCCTTCAGCGCCGCCCGATCCAACGGCCTGAAATCGGCCGCCTTTTTGGGCAAAGATGGCGGCAAAGCCCGCGGCCAGGCCGACATCGAACTACTCGTACCCTCCACCATCACCGCCCGCGTTCAGGAAGCCCACAAGATTCTGTACCACGCCCTATGCGAATGGATCGAATCCCGCATCGACTGACCGCGTGACACCCGCACCCGGCAACGTAGAATCACACGAGTCCAATTCGCCCCCGTAGATCAATTGGATAGAGCGCAGCTTTCCTAAAGCTGAGGTTGCAGGTTCGAACCTTGCCGGGGGTATTTTCCTCCGCAACCCCACATGCGTCCAGCCGCCATCAATATCGCCGAACATCCCGTCGTTCTCTTCGACGGTCTGTGCAATTTTTGCGATCGGCAGGTCAACCGCATCATCGATCACGATCCCCATGGACATTTCCGATTCGCCGCCAAGCAATCCGACGCTGGCCGACGGTTGCTCGCCAATGCCGGTCTCAATCAGGGAATCGAAAGCATCGTTCTCCTCGAAGCCGGCCGAGCCTACCTGCATTCAGAAGCGGCGCTGCGCATCGCCCGCCGGCTGAGTTTTCCCCTATGCCTGGCATCCGCCGGAGTGACAATCCCGCGATTCTTGCGCGACGCCATCTACAGGGCTTTTGCCGCCCGTCGATACCGTTGGTTCGGTCAACGCGATGCCTGCCGTATGCCCACGCCAGATCGAGCAGCCAGATTTCTTATCTAAGCCGCTTCGCCCGGGCGGGTTATCGGCCTACAGCTCGGTTTTCAAAGTAGGCTCAAAACTTTGCCATCAATTGGCCGATCTTCCCAATAAAGCACAGAGGGAAGAATTTGAACAACAATCAGCACCCGCAAAAAATCGAATCCGACGCCACCTCTGCCGCATCTCTGGTTCCATTCGAAGAAACGCTTGTCCAGCGTCTCGCGGAAATGCAGCAGCAGCTCGACGACGTGCGACAGCAGCTCACCGAATCCCAGCGCCTCGCGACGATCGGCACGATCGCGGCCGTCATCGCCCACGAATTCAACAACCTGCTCACGCCGATCGTCAGCTACTCGCAGTACGCGCTGACCAGCGCCGAGAGCGACAAGCCGGACATGGCGCTGATCCGCAAGGCGCTGGGCAAGGCGTTTCAATCGTCGAGCAAGGCGGGAAAGATCTGCACGTCGATGCTGAGCCTGGCGCGCGGGGAGTCGACCTTCGGCGACGTGTCGGTACAGAAACTCGTCGAAGAAGTGCTGCTCGTGCTCGCCCGCGACCCCCAGAAAGACGGCATCGCCCTCCGCGTGCAAGTCCAGCCGGGCGTCACGATCTACGGCGATCCCGTGCAACTCGAACAGGTGCTCCTCAACCTGCTGATCAACGCGCGGCAG
>JBBQCK010000197.1:0-5706 GCA_038318605.1 Tepidisphaerales bacterium
AGCAAACGCCGGACGCCTATTTTTTTCCCATCGCCCGCTGTTCGCGGAAAAAATCCTGTAGTTGCGCGGCACATTCGTCGGCCAGCACGCCTCCGGCTATCTCGACGCGATGATTCAGTCGCGCATCGTCGCAAAGCCGAAACAGCGATGCCACCGCGCCGGCCTTGGGATCAACGCATCCATAAACCAGCCGTCGAACGCGGGCATTTACGATTGCGCCCGCACACATCGGGCAGGGTTCAAGCGTCACGTAAAGCGTGCATTCCCCCAGCCGCCAATCCCCCAGCGTCGCCCCGGCGTGACGCAGCGCAAGGATTTCAGCATGGGCGGTCGGATCCTTGTCGAGATGCCGCCGATTGAACGCCGACCCAATGATCCGGCCCGAATGATCGTGAACGATGACGCAGCCGATCGGAATCTCATTCAGCGCGCGCGCTTTCTGCGCCAGCAGGATGGCGCTGCGCATCCAGCCGGCGTCGGCTTCATCGCGGCCGGGCGGATCGGCCTTTGAGGCGGCATCAGTGTTCATCCGGTATCGATGTATTGTTAAACCGCGCTGCGAAGTTGCAGCAGCAGATAATACCCAAACCCGAGTTGCACCAAGAGCGAAAAGATCGCGGTGCCGAATGCCTCGATGGCCGTCGTGGCGGGGAGGACGGCGTTTAGCTTTCGTGTCTGACGCCACTCCAGCATCAGCGCCGCGGCGCAGAGACAGCAGGCGATCAGCCCAAGCCCCCAGGCGAATCCGCACGCGATTAATCCGGTTCTTGGCGATAGCCGGTTCGTCAGCGTCAGCAGTACCATCGTCCAACCGACCAGCCCTGCCCCGCCCGCCAGCCAGGCAAGTTGCGTTTGGGTTTGTCCATCGGCGAGCGCGTCCATCGCCCCGGCTGCCACTGCGCATAACGCGGCGGCGCCCACCAGAGCCATCGCGCAGCCTGGACTCGCAAGTAGAATCAAAAATCGTGGAAGGCCGCCCGTAGGGTCGTTGAACGTATATGGACCAATTGCCGCCCGCCCAAGCGCCGCCAGCAACCCACCGAAAGCGGCCGCCGCGCATGCCAGCAGCATCAGTCGCCGAACGCGTGCAAGCGGCGCATCAGCATCCGCGCCCACGATCGCTGCGCCTGCCATCGCCGCCAGCCAGCCGGCCGCCGCAACCGCCATCGCCCATCCGGGCAGGAAGAACAGCAGTAATGCCACGCATGGCAGGCGATGCGATAGCTGCACCAAAAAAGTGCCTGCCGCCGCGCGCCGCGAATTGCCGCCGGCGGATTCGCCCGAAGCTGGAAGCAATGGCGTTGATGGGGCGCTGGCCGTCATGGAAATGGGATGTGGCGTTTAATTCACGGCGATAACAGCGGTGACTTCGGGCACGCGTTCGCGGACAGTGCGCTCGATGCCCATGTGCAGCGTGAGTTTTGAGGACGGGCAGCCGCAACACGCCCCATGAAACCGCACCGACACCTCGCCCGATGGCGAAACGGAAACCAGTTCGATGTCGCCACCATCCGCCTGCACGGCCGGGCGTATTAAATCGATGACGCTCTGCACGCGATCCTTGAGCGGCGCTGCGCCCACTTCAATGGTTTCAATCTGCGGCATTCATTCCTCGACAAAGTGCCGACCCGCGCACCGCGCGGCCAGCGACTGTGATTATAGCCATCCCCAGGCCGACCCGCCAACGACAGCCCGCATCGCCAAACGCCAACGCATCGGTTTTCTCGCTCATTACGTGAACGTTTCTCATTACGTGGATGTTGCACATCCCGCCTCGCGGAAACGCCAGCCGGCCAACAAAAATCACCGCCTGTCGGCAGACAGACCCAGGCCCACACGGTATATTCCCCATTGCCCGGGCGATTAACTCAGCGGCTAGAGTACGTCGCTTACACCGACGGAGTCACAGGTTCGAATCCTGTATCGCCCAATACCGCGTTTTGCATCCGGCCGCGAATCTTCGCAAACCCCTGCAATTCAAGCATATTTCGCACGTCGGCCATTTTGCCTTGCGAGCGATTGCGGCCCATTTCGTGCACTGACTGTGCCGGATTCTGTGCCGCGCTGGCGACGCCCACTTTGGCACGCTGGAAGTGTTCATCTGTCACCTGCCGGTAAAACTCATCCGCCACGGTTTCGGTATGTCCCAGCCACGCCGCGCAGACGCGCGACGGGAATTGGTCGGCCAGTTCGGTTGCCCGCGTGCTTCGCATGTTCTGCCAGGGTTTCGGCCAGGGCTTCAAACCCGCCGCCGTGATATATCGCACCAGTTGCGTGCGCAGGTTGGCGGCCGGGTTGCGGTATCAGGTGATAACGTGAACCGTCCCCACTTGCGCCTCATCGAAAATGCGCTGGAAATGCTCCACCAGTATGTTTCCGTCATCGATCCATCCACGGCGGCCGGTCGGTCAACCGCGACACGATCGAGATCGCCGGGTTGTCGCCCATCGCTTTGCCCGCCCGGGGGCAGGACAATATGCCCGACTGCCTGAGCAATGCGATGAAGCTGGCCGCCCGCCGGATTATCGCCAACCCTTGGCGCGTAAAAACGCCGTCACCATCGGGCCGATGGAATGGGCGAGGGATGGGTTGGCAAAGCCCATCCACGACAGGCCGGTGGTGGTGTCCAGCGGGGCGTTGAGCGGCTGGCCGGTTGGATCGGTGAGCATCAGGCCCGCTTCTTCGGCGATCAGGACGCAGCAGGCATCGTACGGATGCACGCACAGACCCTCGGGCTGGTTCTGGATCTGGTAGAAGATCGAGCGCAGATCGGCGTTGAAGCGGTCGTGGCCGATGAGCAGTTCGTAAAACTGGCCGCCGGTGGAGATGTATTGATCCTCAAACACCGTCGCGCGGGTGACGTCGGCCGGGCCGATGAGGTTTTGCACCAGGTGTTCCATCAGTTCGCTGGCGAGCACCTTGGTGCCGGGGAAAAAATTGCTGATCATCGCAAAGCCGTGGTCGATCTTCGCGGCCTGGCTCGGGCGAAGCGCCAGCGGCCGGGGGTTGGCAGGGCCGGCCAGCGATTCGCGCTCGGCGGTTGCGCCCTGTCCTTTGATCGCCGACAGCACATCGCCCAGCCCCATCTTGCTGGTGGGCAGCTCGGTCATTACCGCGACTTCGATATCTCGCAGCGTGGTCGCGCTTCCTCGGTTGGGCGCAGCCCCCGCCAGCGACCAGGCGCTGCGCTTGTCGTACATCAGCCCGCGCGTGCCATCGACCGGATCGAAAATGATCCGCGCCACGGCCCGGGATTCCTCCAGCCCCTCGGGAAAGACCTTGCCCGACTCAGGCTCAAGCCCTTCGGCGATGACGACCATGGGCAGGGTTATCGACCAGTGGCGGCAGTAGTCATCCACGATCGGCTCGACGAGGGTGTCGAGCTGATAGATGGTGTCGGCCTGGGTGGCGCGCTCGACGCCGCTGAGGGGGCTGCCGCGCGAGGCGACGATGGCGTCGCGGATCATGCACTGCAGCTCGCGCAGACGCCGGACGATATCGGCGGGATTGGGCAGTGAAAGGCCGCCGCTTGGTTCGGACAATGGCATGGTCCCTGTTTTACCGGCAGCGCGGCGGGCTGACCATCCGTTGGCCGGGGCCCGGTCGCGCATGTCTCACGCGAAATCGGGCCGGGCCATCAATGAGGTGTCGGCCAAAAGGCGATTGACCGCCGCGGGCTCGAGAAATCCGGAAAAGAGGCTGGCCGCATGCGCCGAGGCCGCGGCGGCGGCGAAGCGGCAGGCTTCGGGCACGGCGTCACCGCGATCGAGCCCGGCCGCCAGCGCCCCGGCGAAGGCATCGCCCGAGCCGATGGCGTTGGCCACCTCGACGCGGGGCAGCCTGATCTCGAATGCGCCGGCGTCGCCGGCGAGAAACACGCTCTGGCTACCGCGGGTGACAATCACCGATCGCGCGCCCATCGCGATCAGCTCCGCCATGGCGGCGGCGATGTCGGCCGGCGATTCGATGGTGCGGCAGAGCGTGCCGGCCAGCTCGGCGATATTTGGCTTGACGAGCGTTACACCGGATTTTAAAGCCAGGCGCAGTGGCTCGCCGTGGGCGTCGATAATGGTTTGCACACCCGTGCGCCGAGCGAGCCCGCAGCAGCGGGCGAAAAAGTCATTCGCGATTCCGCCCGGCACGGTTCCTGACAGGACCATGATGTGCGATTCGGGGAGATGGCGTTCAATGGTCTTGAAAAGCCGCTCGCCGGCCTCCGGCCCGACCGCCGCGGATTCTTCGATCAGTTCGGATTGCTGGTGGGCGGTGCGGTCGATGACGGTGGTGCAGACGCGGGTTTCACCCTCGACTTGGACGAAATCCGCGGCGATGCCCGAGTGCGAGAGATCGTCGCAGCAGAACCGGCCGCGAGCGCCGCCGAGAAAACCGCACGCGACAACCGACGCCCCGAGCGTGTGGGCGACCCGGGCGGCGTTGATCGATTTGCCGGAGGCATGTTCGCGGGTGACGGCGGCGCGATTGACCGCGCCCGGGGTGAAGCGATCGAAGATCATCGTGCGCTGGACGGCGGGCGAAGGGCCGACAAAGAGAATCATCGCAGCTCCAGAAGGTGCTCGATGGTGGATGGCTTAAAGCCGCAGGCCTCGAAGAGTCTCAGCGCGGGTTCGTTGCCGGCGGCGACATCCATGCGAATCTGCCGGATGCCGATCGCGGCGAATCGCTCGATGGCCAGGCTGACCATGCTTCGGGCAAGGCCCTCATGGCGATAGGGGGGCTCGATCCAGAGGTCGTGGATGAAGGCGAATTCTGCAAGACGATATATCGGGATTTCCTTTTCAACGGTTCCCACGAGAAAGCCGGCCAGCGCAGGCGGTTCAGCGCCGCTTCGCCCGGCATCGGCGACGAGGAACACGCTGCGGTCATCGGTCGCCCGACAGCGCAGCCACGCATCGTATTTCGCGGCGATGTCCGGCGAGAAGGCATACTTCGCGGGATCGAGCCGTTCGTGAAAATCACAGACCCGCACCACCATCGGCAGCACGCGGGGCACATCGGCCTCAAAGGCGGGCCTTATCTCCATGATCGCCTCAATGCTCGACGTTCAACCAGATGGAAGCGGCGAGGATGCGCAGCGCGCCATTCCCGCCGGCCTTGGACCGAAAGACAATCGCGTTGTCGCCGGGGCGAAGGATTTTTGGATCGATGGAAATATCGCGGATCGGCCCGTCTTCGCCGGTGCAGTCGATCTCTTTGCCGCCCAACCGCACCGCGTCGCGATCAGGCGAAAAGTGATCCATCACCAGCCGCAGCCGGGCGCTGCGCGCCTTTTCGAGCGGCGCGTCATTGCCCAGCGCAACGTTGAACATCACTTCGCCATCGGGCGGAACAGACTTCAGAATCGTGGGGGAAACATACTGCGTCATCAGGACGGCCGGCAGCTCATCCGGCACATGGGCCAGATCGAGCAGGATGCAGGCGGCGGATTTTTTGGCGATGGGCAGCGTCGCCCGCCACTCGCCCGCTTCGATTTTCCCCGTCAGTGGCGCTTCGGCCAGCGAAAAGGTGTTGGCCGATTCGTCAGCGGCGATGCGCACGACCCGCGCCGCGGCGAGCTGCGCGCCGGCGGGAAGATGGGCGGCCAGATCGACGTTTTGATCCTCGGCGGAATCGTTGAAGGCGTAAATCCGCATCCGATTGTCCAGCAGCGCGGCGGCGCTGATGATGCTGCCGGTGTGGCGGACATCC
>JBBQCK010000198.1:0-5683 GCA_038318605.1 Tepidisphaerales bacterium
GGCGTTTCAGTTCGGCGATCGACCGCATCATGAGCACCAACACCGAGGGGAATGTGGCGGTTGTGACGCATGGAACTGTGCTTGCGCTTTACCTTGAAGCCGCCGGCGTGGGCCACGGCTTTACACTTTGGCGACGGATGGGGCTGCCCTCAATGGCGGCGCTCGACTGGCCTGAGCGGCGGCTGGCGGACATCTGCGAGCGCATTTGAGTCTCACCTTTGCCGGCCCGAAACCGCGTCACTGTTAATTCATTCAATATGCCCGACCGCGGCCAGAAACTCTCCGCCGATGGCATCCGCAATTTCCAGTCCTCTGGCTGTGAGCCGCGCGCCGCTCCCGGTGAGATCGAGTAACCCTTGACGCGCGAGCTCGCTCAGTGTTCTGGCGAACACCTTTGCGGCATCGATTCCGATTGAACCGAACGCATCAAACCGCAATCCATCACAAAGGCGCAGTTGCAGCATTGCCAGTTCGCCGGCACGCTGGTGCGGATCGAGGTGTTCAACATCGCCGGCAGGAAGCGAAACGGCATCAACGGCGGTTTCCCATTCGCCGAGATGGGCGCGGTTTTTCCAGCGCCAGCCGCTGACATGGGCCGCCGCCGACGGCCCAAAGCCGAGATAGTCGCCGCCATTCCAATAAACGAGATTGTGCCTGCAGTCCTGCCCCGGCCGGGCGAAGTTGCTGATCTCGTACGCCGCGAACCCGGCTTGTTGAAGGCGCTGGCGTGTGAAATGAAACATTTCCAACTCGGCCGATTCGCTAAGGGCCTGAAAATGCCCCAGCCGCTTTCGCACCGCCATCGGCGTGTTTGATTCGTAAGTAAGATTGTAACAACTGACGTGATCTACGCCGAGTGCGACCGCCTCTTCGAGCGACGCCGCCCAACTCGTCAGCGTCTGGCCGGGAATTGCGTAGATCAGGTCGACGTTCAGCCGGGTAAACCCCGCAGCGCGCGCATTTTCGATGCTTCGCCCGACGTCGGAAGGATCGTGGTGGCGTTCCAGGAGTTTCAGTTCGGCCGGATCAAAACTCTGCGCGCCAAAGCTGAGCCGATCGACACCTTCATCGCGCAGCATCCTCGCGTATTCAGTATTGAGCGTCGCGGGATTCGCCTCGATCGTCCATTCGCAAACCTGCGAGAAATCAAAACGGCGGCGCAATCCGCGAATCAACCGCCGCATTGCATCAAGCGGCAGCAGCGTCGGTGTTCCGCCGCCGAAAAAAACCGTTTTCGGGCGAAGTGAAACGCCACGTGAGCCATTCTGCCATTGACCCGCCTCCGCCAGCAGCCGATCAACAAATTGCTCCATGCGCCCGGCCGTCTGCCGCGTGATGCTGTAAAAATCGCAGTAATGGCATTTGTGGAAACAGAATGGAATATGCACATACAACGCCCCGATCTCTCTGTCACCCAGCCAACCGGGCAACGTAAGCGCTGCCTCGCGCGCAAGGGACGCAGGTTCGGCTGCGGCGATGGTCAGGGATTGGCGCATCATCGATATCACACTATAGCTTAACCACCAGCCTCACCGGCACAGACAATGGCGCGGTGGGCTCGCCCCCGGCGCGGCTTGATGTGCTTTACAACGGTGGCATCGGCGCACGAACAAGTTATAATTGCAGCATCTCGCGTGCGCCGTCCGTCGGGAAAAATTGGGCGATCGTGTGGCACTTGGCAAGTCGAGATCGATGTTTCGAGACGATTCATGCAAGTTATTCTGGTCATGTTCAAGGCGGACGGCGATCGGCGGAGTTTTTCGCTGCCGCGCGATGTCACGCTGATAGGCCGGCGGGAAGATTGCGATTTGCGCATCCCGCTTGGCGAGGTGTCCCGTAAGCATTGCCGCCTCATCAAGGAGGCCGACAGCCTTCGCCTCGAAGACCTCGGCAGTTCGAATGGCTCGTTCCATAATGGCGTGCGCGTTCAGGAAGCAATCGTTCAGCCCGGCGACGTCATTCAGGTTGGTCCGGTGGCATTCACCATCCAGATTGACGGCGTGCCGACGGACGAGGAAATTCAGGCCCCGGTTCCGCTGACAACCGACACCACGCCGGCCGATGAAGGCCCCGGCGAACTGGAAGAACTCGAAGAGCTTCCCGACGCCGAGGATGCCGAAGAGTTAATCTCGACGATGGAACCAGGCGCCGGCGGCTCGCATCTCGCCAACGATCTGGTCGATTTTGATCCGATGAGCGCCCTTGAGCCGCCACCCGACTCCGAGGATTCTCAGATTGCACCGATGCAATTTGACGAACCGGGTTGATTCGCAAGCGCATGCCCACGCGTTCCTGCTAATCTGTAGGCATGGACACGCGATCCACCTCACCGGACTTGTTGGCGTTTATCGTTGCAATTCTTCTGCTGGCACCGACCGCTACTCTGCCCGCAGCGGCACAGCAGCCAATCGCTGCGACCACTCGCCCTCATCCGCCCAGCGCGATGGTGGAATGGGCGCTCCCATGGACCGATTCATTTCCCGGTGAACTGTCCCTGCGGCCCGCGACGCGCCCCGCCCAAGCGGCGCTTCCGCCGGTCGCAGTACTTGGCCCTCACTTCGTCGCCGGCGGACAGCGCATTCGATTCTGGGGCGTAAACACGTGTTTTTCCGCCAACTTTCCGGAGCATGCCGATGCCGATCGCGTGGCCGCACGACTCGCCGGTTTGGGCTTCAACTGCGTGCGATTGCATCACATGGACATGATGCCTTATCCCGGGGGCATCTTCGCGGATAAGACGTTGACGCACCTCGACGACACCGCGCTCGATCGGCTCGATTATCTCATCGCCGCGCTGAGCCGTCAGGGGATATACGTCGATCTGAACCTGCACGTCTCGCGCCGTTACCCTCGGCCGGATGCAACGCCCGCACAGAAGGGCCTGCCGGATTACGACAAAATTGTCGATCTGTTTTACCCTGAGTTCATTACGGCCCAGAAGCAATACGCCCGCGATCTGCTCGGACATCTCAACCGATATACGGGCCGAAAATATGCCGAGGAGCCGGCCATCGCGCTGGTTGAGATCAACAATGAAAACACGATGTTCCTGTGGGGCGGTGCGCAAAAGATCGCGGCGCTTCCAGAGCCGTTCGCAGGGGTGCTCCGCCAGCGTTGGTGCGATTGGCTGGCAGGGCACTACGCCAATCGCGATGCACTCGAACGCGCCTGGGCGGCCGGTGGCGAGCCCGGAGGTCTAGAAAAGGATGAAGACGCCGCGCGCAACAATGTCGCGATCTGGAAGCCGGGAATTGTCCAGAGCAACCCGCGCCGCCGCGACTGGTTCGATTTCCTCCAGACGATCGACGCCGCCTATTTCACGGACATGCGGCGCTTTCTCCGCGATGAAATTGGCGTCAGGTGCCCGATCACCGGAACGATTGGCCTTGGCCCGCTTGGCACGCGCTCGCAGGCCAACATGGATTTCGTCGATGCACATGCCTACTGGGATCATCCACGTTTCCCACACAAGCCATGGGACCATGCTGACTGGCTGATCAACAATCGCCCGATGGTTGAAAACCCCGCGGGCGCCACTCTCTGGACGCTGGCGGCGACGCACGTCGCCGGCATGCCGTTCACCGTGACCGAATACAACCACGCCGCGCCGAACGAATGGCAGGCCGAATGCATGCCGATGATCGCGGCTCATGCTGCACTTCAGGACTGGGACGCCGTTTTTCTTTTCGCCTATTCGCACAACACCAAATTCGAAAAGCCGCACACGGAGAGCTTCTTCGATGTAGAAGGAAATCCAATCCAGGTAGCCGGCGCGCCGCTGGCGGCGAGGCTGTTTCTAAATCAGGCGATCCGTCCACTGGCCGCCGAACAGCGCATCACGGTTATGCGCGATCAGATGCTGGATGCAATGCCGGGAAGTTATTATCGCATCTGGGAATTCGCGCGTGGGGCCTTGCGCATGACGCCGGAACTGGCGGCCACTCACCGAATTTCGCTCGACTTTGGCTTGCCAAATCGCGCGCCTCCCGCGTCGGCGCCAACCGCGTCTGTGAAGAGCGCATCCAAGCTCGTTTTTCAAGGTGGCGGTCAAGGCTCGTTTGCAGGGCAATTCTGCGCCTCCGACGATGGCGGCGCGGCCTTCGTCGGATTCAGAAGCGATCAGCCTATCGACGTCGGGCCAATGCGTATTGAGCGGCTCGACGTGCCATTTGCGGCCATCATGGCGGTACCGTCCAGTCCGGGCGAAACCCTTGAATCGGCATCGCGCATCTTCATTTCCGCGATCGCCCGCGCCGAAACGGCCGAGGTGGGCTGGAATGCGGCCCGTACAACCGTCGGCGAGCAATGGGGCAAGGGCCCGCCGCGCGTCGAGATCGTCGGCGGCGAAATCAGTCTGCCGGCCGGGAATGGCAGGTGCGCCGCCTGGGCACTGAATCCGGACGGCACGCGGCGCGAGCGCATTGACGTGGCGATCAATGCGTCGCGTGTGACGCTTACATTGGGAAAGGTCCCTTCGCTCTGGTATGAATTCACCCGCGAGCCATGATTCGCCCGGCCAGGCGACTGGCTCTACACGTCCGACGAACCCGGAGACCGCAATGATCGAAAAGCGTATCGTTCTATTTGCCGCGATGGCGATTTCCCTGGGGTGCCAATCGAACAGGAAGCCACCCGCATCGGCGCCGGCACCGGCACTTGCCACACACAGCGGCTCGAATGCGATGGCCGCGCCAGACAACGCCGCGACTAGCAAGCCATCCGACGAATTTGACGAAGCAGCTCGCGTGCTGAATCTCCAAGGCGAACAGAAAGATCACTTCGACGCGGCCCACGCCGAGCGAGATCGAAAGTTCGATGCGTGGGACAAAACGGATCAGGCCGATGCGATCCGCAAGGTGACCGCCGAGCGCGATGAAGCAAAGAAGGCCAAGGATCAGGCGAAAATCGACCAGATCAGCGCCGACCTCGACTTGATGAAGAAGGCGGCGTTCGCCTTTCGATCAAATCTGCGCGCCGAGGTGTGGGCGGTGTTGACGCCGGATGAGCAGCGCCAATGGACGACGCACATTCTTGCGGGCAGGGTGCTGCATTCGGTTGAAAAATCCACGCCGACCGACGATCAAAAGGCGCGCATCATTGCCCTCTGCGACGATGCGGTGCGCGTCTGGATTCGCCCGAATACGCTGCAGGTCGATCCGTATCTTCTGACCGTGCGCGATCTGCAGCCGGCGATCGTCGAAACGGTCAAGTCGCAGGTTCTGAACGATCAGCAGCGATCGCGTTTTTCGCCCTCGACCAAAAGCACCACCAAGCCGGCGGCAAAACCAGGCAGCGATTCAAATTGATCAGGATTTGAGGTGTTCGGCGCGCAGCACCGCGAGAATTTCGTCGTGCAGCGCAGCGTTGGTGCTGACAGCGTCGGGTCCCCAGATCGTCGCCTCGCCTTTCCACGTCGTGAAATGCCCGCCCGCCTCGCGCAGGATCGGCAGCAGGGGGGCGCAGTCCCACGGATTCATGGCCGGGTCGAACATCGCCTCTGCCCGGCCGGTAGCCACCATCAGATGCCCGTAACAATCGCCCCAGCCACGCGCCAGCTTTGCCTGACGGGCGATTTTTTCGAACGCGTCGGAACGGTCGATTGCCCGCATGAAAGACCCGACCAGCACAGTTGCTTCGCTCAATGACGCGACTGCCGATACACGAGCCGGTACTCCGTTGCAGG
>JBBQCK010000199.1:0-5667 GCA_038318605.1 Tepidisphaerales bacterium
CAGGCCCGGCCCGGAACGTGTTCTGGCGGCCAGTTGCGTGCGCCAGTGCGCCGAGGGGATGAAAGTCAAGACTAAGACCGACGGCGTGGTGCGAGCGCAGCGCACCTTGGTCGAGTTGCTGATGGCCGACCACCCCAAGCCATGCGCCCGCGAGCAGGAGACGCACGATTGCGAACTTGAATCGCTTGGCCGGCAGCTCAAGGCGCGGCAGGACATCTTCACGCCGCGGGCCTATTCAAAAGGAACTGACTTTTCGAATCCATCGATCGCCATCGATCATGGTGCCTGTATTTTGTGCGATCGATGTGTGCGCGCGTGCAGCGACGTCAAGGAAAATTACGTCATCGGCCGGATGGGCAAGGGATACACAACGTCGATTTCCTTCGACGACAATCAGCCGATGGGCGATTCGTCGTGCGTGAATTGCGGCGAGTGCATGATTTCCTGCCCGACCGGCGCCATCACCTACAGCGGCCACAAGCTTTTCACCGGCACCGACGGCCAGGACCTTCGCAAGACCCAACTTACCCGCGGCGCATCGCTGGAAGTTTCTGAATTGCAGGAGCACCCTCTGTTCAAGGGCATCAGCGGCAACTTCCTCAAACGCAGCGAAGGCAGCGTGGTTCTGCGGCAGTTCAACAAGGGCGAGATCATCTGTCGGCAGGGGGATTTTGGTTCCACCGCATTTTACATTGATCGCGGAAGCGTCGAGGTCTACATCGACACCCCCATGTCGCACGTTAAGACGGTGCGCAGCGACGGCTTGTTCAAGCGCATGGTCAGCGTGCTCGCGCCACGCGGCGACGACCGACAGAAGGAACAGGAAGACAAACAATATATCCCGATCGACGCGCCGGTTGATTTGGAGTACGGCGCTGACAAGGTTGCCACACTGAATGAGGGCGATCTGTTCGGCGAAATGACTTGCATGAACTTCTATCCGCGCTCGGCAACGGTTCGGGCGGCCTCGGATGGAACGATTGTTCTCGAGATGCTCCGCAACGTGCTGGACATCCTTCAGCGTAATCGCGAATTCCGAAAGCGCATCGAGGACACCTACCGCCGCCGCGCGCTCGAAAACCATCTGCGCAGCACGAAGCTTTTCAAGACGTTGACGCCGGACTTTCTTGAGGAACTACGCGAGCGCGTCGAGCTGGTGCGGTTTCGCGCGGGGCAGGTCATTTGTCGCCAGGGGGAAACGGCCGACGCGTTTTATCTCGTGCGGGCCGGCCATGTGAAGGTCAGCCAGTCCTATCCCGGTGGCGACATCGTGCGCAACTATCTCGCCCGTAGCAGCTACTTCGGCGAGATGGGCCTCCTTGGCGGCGGAGTGCGCGTGGCCACCTGCACCGCCCTTGATCACGTCGATCTCGTGCGTATCGGCAAGGCGGATTTCGACCGCATGCTGGAAATGTTCCCGGCCGTCCGCGCCGAGCTTGAAACGGTCGCCGGGGACCGTCGTCGGGAAAATCAGCGCCAGGCACGCGAGCTGCAATCGGCCGACATCGATAAGTTCCTCAGTCAGGGATTGATGGAGGCAACAAACCTCCTCATTCTCGATCTCGAGCGATGCGTACGCTGCGACGAATGCGTTCGCGCATGCGGCGCGGCGCACGACGGCATCACCCGGCTGGTGCGCGACGGGCTTCGATTCGACAAATATCTCGTCGCAACCGCCTGCCGCCAGTGTCGCGATCCGCTCTGCATGGTCGGATGCCCGGTCGGCTCCATCCGGCGCACCAGCGACCTGTTGAACATCGTCATTGAGGACTGGTGTATCGGCTGCGGCCTGTGCGCCGAAAATTGCCCGTACGGCAACATCAACATGCACGAGTTTGAAGTGAAGGTAAAAAACACCGCGACCGGCCGGCTCGAGCGCATCACCCGCCGTAAGGCGACCGCGTGTGACCTTTGCATGGAACACAAGGAGCCGAGCTGCGTCTATGCCTGCCCGCACGATGCGGCCCACCGCGTCGAGCCGCAGACGTTTTTCGATGTCCACCTCAAAGGCCGGGACGTAAAGCCGGTGCAGGGTACTTTTTAGCAGTTGGCAATGTCGCGTGTTCGTGTCCGTCGAACGAATTGTGGAATCGGAGCATCAGTGGTCATCGATCGCAAGAACAGTCTCTGGATCATCGGCACCTTTGCCCTCTTCGCGGCGGCCACGGTCGTCTACATTCCCTATTCGCATCGACTGAACATGCCATCCGGCGGCTCGGCCATCGGATTGGCTTATGGAATTGCCGGCTCGGCCATGATGCTCTTCGCGCTACTGCTATCGGCGCGCAAAAAAGCGCCGACCCTGCGCATCGGATCGGCCTACTGGTGGATGAAGGCCCATGTATGGCTGGGCCTGCTGGCGTATCCCGTCATTCTTTATCACGCTGGGTTTCAATTTGGCGGCGCGATGACTCAGATCATCATGTGGCTCTTCACCGCCATCGTCGCCAGCGGCATTTTTGGCATCATCATGCAGAACATCGTCCCGCGGCGCATGTTCGAGGATGTGCCGCTGGAAACGATATACGAACAGGCCAGCCATGTGGTTGCCCAGGTGCGCACCGACGCTGATGGCATCGTTGCGCGCCTCGTGGAGCTCGAACGAACCGAGGAAGCATTTGAGGTGGAGGCTGTGGCGTCCGGCGCCGGCGGCGGGTCGGCGGTTGTTGCCGCCGCTGCGGCGGCTGATCCGGCCGTCCAAACGCTTAAGGAATTTTACGTCCAGCAGATTCGCCCATTTCTCTACGACGAGGCCGGCTCCGACGGAAAGCTTTCCACCGCCTTAAAGGCTTCCAACGTTTTTGACCAGATGCGCAAGATGCTTCCGCTGCCGCTTCACGAGCCGCTCGACGCACTCCATCGCGCTGTTGAGGAGCGCCGGCAGATCGCCCGCCAGAAGCGCCTGCATCTCTGGATGCATGGATGGCTGCTGATACATCTGCCGCTGTCGTTTGCGCTTCTCGTGCTGAGTGCGGCACATGCCGTTTTTGCGCTGCGCTACACGTCCATCAAATGGTAAAGCATTCAAACTGTGTCCGTCTAAACAGGCGACCGAATGGTGCCTGAAACAAATCCGGGAGAATTGCCATGAACGAGCAGGACCGAATGGAACACAAGTGCGTCGATACGATTCGCTGTCTGGCCATGGACGCGGTGCAGGCCGCCAAGAGCGGCCATCCGGGCACGCCCATGGCGATGGCACCCGTCGCCTACGAATTGTGGAATCACCACCTGCGATTTGATCCGAACGATCCAATCTGGCCCAATCGTGATCGGTTTGTGCTTTCGATGGGCCATGCGTCGATGCTGCTTTATTCGATGCTGCACCTGACGCAGGTGAAGGCGGTCAATAAGAATTACGAAACGGTCGGCGAGTTATCCGTGCGGATGGATGACATCAAAAAGTTTCGCCAGCTCGAAAGCCGCTGCGCCGGGCACCCGGAATATCGCTGGACCAGTGGCGTCGAAACAACCACCGGCCCGCTGGGACAGGGATTTGCCACCAGCGTCGGCATGGCGATGGCCGGCAAATGGCTCGGCGCGCAGTACAACAAGCCTGACTTCGAGATGTTCAATTTCGACGTCTACGCCCTGGGGGGCGACGGGTGCATGATGGAAGGCGCCAGTTCGGAGGCTGCCAGCCTGGCAGGACATCTTAAGCTCGACAACCTGTGCTGGATGTACGACAACAACCAGATCACCATCGAAGGCAACACGCAATGGGCCTTCAGCGAGGATGTCGCCACACGATTTCTTGCGTACGGCTGGAATGTTCTGCGTGTCGGGGACGCCAATGATCTGGCGCAGCTTCGCCGGGCATTCGGCACCTTTAAAAAGACCACTGATCGGCCAACGCTGATTATCGTCGATAGCCACATCGCCTATGGTGCGCCCACCCTCCAGGATTCGCATAAGGCCCATGGCGCACCGCTGGGCGATGCCGAAATCGAGGGCGCGAAGGCGAACTACGGATTCCCGCCGAAGGAAAAATTTCATGTGCCCGATGGCGTTCTTGACGCCTTCAAAAATGGAATCGGGAAGCGCGGCGGTGAAGCCCGCGCCGCATGGATGAAACTCTTCGAAAGCTATAAAGGCAAAAACCCTGAACTTGCTGCCCAGATGCTCCAGATTCAGCGCCGCGAAATGCCCGCCGGCTGGGAAGCGGCGCTGCCGGTATTCCCCGCCGACGCCAAAGGCAAATCCGGCCGACAGGCCTCCAGCGAGGTGCTGAATGCCGTGGCGAAAAAAGTTCCATGGCTCATTGGCGGCTCGGCCGACCTCTCACCATCGACCCTTACCCGCCTCGGACCTGCCAGCGAGAAGGAAAACACCGAGTTCGGTGACTTTGGGCCGAGCGGCGAAACCGTCAACGAACATGGAGCCAAGAAGCTCGGTTGGGGCGGCCGAAACTTCCACTTCGGCGTCCGCGAGTTGGCGATGGGCGCCTGTCTCAACGGCATGGCCCTAACCAAGGTGCGACCGTATGGCTCGGGTTTTTTCGTATTCAGCGATTTTTCCCGGCCGACCATTCGACTTGCGTCCATCATGGAAATTCCCGTGATCTATGTCTTCACACACGATTCGATCGGCGTCGGTGAAGATGGACCCACTCACCAGCCCATCGAACACATGGCCGCCCTGCGGGCAATTCCGGGCCTCATCACGATCCGGCCGGCCGATGCCAATGAGGTCAGCGAAGCCTGGCGTGTCATCATGAAGACGCGCCATCATCCAATCTGCCTCATTCTTTCCCGGCAGGACAACCCAACCGTTGATCGAACGAAATACGCCCCTGCGGCCGGCGTGGCGCGCGGCGCCTATGTCCTTGCCGACGCTCCCGGCGGCAAGCCGGATGTCATTCTTATGGGTACTGGCAGCGAAGTTCCCTTGTGCGTTGAGGCTTATGAAAAACTGACAGCCGAAGGCGTGAAGGCGCGCGTTGTAAGCATGCCCTCGTGGGAAATTTTTGAGGAGCAGGATGAGGATTATCGCGCCAAAGTGCTTCCGCCCGACGTCACAGCCCGCGTCAGCGTGGAAATGGCGGGTACGTTTGGCTGGCACAAATACGTCGGCCAGAACGGCGTCGCAATCGGCATGAAGAGTTTCGGCGCCAGTGCCCCTCTGAAGGACCTGCAGCGTAAATTCAACTTCAGCGCTGAAGCCGTCGCAACCGCCGCCCGCGATCAGGTGAAAAAGCACAAATCCAAGGATGCAATGGATCAGGTGCCCGTGCGCGGCGTCGAAATGACGCCGACGGCGTGAAGTGATATTTTCGTATGGGATGGCGGCTGGCACAGGACCCGCGTCGCCAGAATTCTACGGCGTTGGGCTGGTCCGGCCGGGCGCGGTGTGGTCATCGGCCGGCATGGTGGATGGTAACGTTGTTACACTGTCGATTTGGCGGGATGATTCTTGTCCGGCGCGGTGTTCGCTGCAGCCTGCGGCCAATAGCAGCAATAGGTAAAGCGCTGCCGACATCGCCAGTGGGCCGTTGTAATTGGAAAAGTACTTGGATGCGGGCAGGGCAAGGCGTTTCATCGTATCATTCCAGTAATGTCCGACGATCCGCGTGTCAATCGACGCCATTTTTTCCGGCAGGGCCTGCGGGAGCTGATTGGCCCGCTGGTGCAGGCAGTTGCGCCGATGGAGGAGATGCTGCGACAGCTC
>JBBQCK010000200.1:0-5665 GCA_038318605.1 Tepidisphaerales bacterium
CAGGGTGCTCAGCCATATCGGCAGTTTCGCCAATATTCGCGGCGGGCATATCTTTCCCGATCTCGTCCGGCAAAGCACGCCGCGCAACATCCGCGTCTGCCTTCAGGCCGGAACCAACGACCTCAATACTACCTGGGGCAACTGGTATCTCGGCAATAAGCAGATGGAATCATCGCTGTGCGTGCAGGGCTACTCACTCCGATTCGTCGAGGGCAAAGGATGCCACCAGGGCAAGCACGGTGGCGCCGACTTTCCCGTTGCCATGCGATGGCTCTGGAAAGACTGACTTGCACAAGTCCGATTTGCTCGTCGCGATCTGCCCGACGCCCAACGCCGCTTGCCAACTACCCTGCGATCTTCGCCAGCGCCATCGGCATGCCTTGCGCGTGTCGCCAACTCGCAAGCTGCCCCAGATGCGTGCTCTCGTGGGTCAGCATGAAAAAATGCATCGCCTGCCACAGGGTCGCCAGCGACTGCTGCAGCGGTTTGACCGGATGTGGCAATGCCCATTCCGCGTCCGTCATGATGCGGCAGCGCTCGATCAGCGCAGCGCGACGGTCGTCCACCATTTCAATCAGGTTCGTCTTGGAGGGATAGGCGGAACGATCGGCGGTAGGGGTGCTGCCAAAGGCAAAATGACGACTCCAGTTTTCGTCGATCTTTTTCGTCCCGCCGCAGATTCCAATCCACTGATCCGTGGAGGTCGCCAGATGCCCAAGCTGCCAGGCCGGATGATTCGCAACCTTCCCAGGCTGTTTCGCCATTTCAGGTTCGGCAATGTCATCCACCAGCAGGCTGAGGTAACTTCGCTGAAATTCATATGTCGCCAGCAGTGCGTGCAAATCCATGACGCTCACCTCAGATGTATGCGCAGTGATTCCTGCGGCAGCGTATGAGAAATTGAGTTTCAAAAAGACGCCGGGCGCTCCGGCTACTTTGCCGCCCTCTGCTTCACTCGGCTCAGCATCTGCCCCCAGCCATCGTTCATGCCGCTCGCCATACGGGGATCGATGTCCCCGAACGCGCGATGCTTGAACACCAGTCGGCTGCCGCCACCATCTGCCGGCAGGATGCGGTAGCTCACATGGTTCATCACCGGCATCGACATCATCAGCGGCCCGGTGATCTCGATCAGTGCTGGCGGCTTGATGACCTGCACATGCCCCCACAGGTGGCCGACGCCTTCACCCAGATCGCGAAACCACCTTCCGCCCGGCCACGCCTCGAGCTTCAGGTTCATCGCCTTGCCTGAGCCATCAGGGATCGCATTCATCTCCGCCAGGATCGACTCAAACACCGCTTCCACCGGCGCGTCGATCTCAAGTTCCTTTTCGATTGTGTTCTGAAACGCTTTCAAGTCTGTCTGCTCGGCAATCATGATCTGTTCTCCTTGGGTTTGTTTGACTCTTTTAACTCTTTTGCCCGGGCACTCGCCTCGGCGCGCTGTTTGATCTGCTGAAGGTGTTCCGTCCAGAATCGCTCAAACTGCCGCGTCCATTCGTGCACGGCCCTGAGCGGTTCGGCATTCATTTCATAAAACTTTCGGCGGCTCTGCCGCTGCACCCGCACCAACCCCACTCGACGCAAGACGCGCAGGTGTTTGGAAACCATCGGCTGCGGCCAACCCAGACGCTGCGTCAGATCGTTCACCGCCATCCGCCGCCCGCCCAATGCTTCCAGAACGTCCCGCCGGCGCTTTTCCGCGATCGCGTTAAATGCATCGAGTGTCGTCGCCGCACGAGCCATGATCGAATAATATACCTATATGGGAATATGTCAAGCGAAACCAATTAAATTGCTGCAATCAACGGATTTTGCTGGGTGCCCAATCGCATCCGCCTCGCGTATGCTCGCGCCCTTTCGCCCGCGATTGCGGGATCCGGCAGATCTTCACCCCGAGGACGCATGAGCTTCGATCAATATCACGAACCCCCCAACGAATTGCCTCAGAAGGTACGCACCTTCGCCCGCATGATCCTGTCGCTCATTGAGGAGGCACAGGCCATCGACTGGTACGAACAGCGCATCGCCGTCGAGAAGAACTCACAGGCGCGGGCGATCATGAAAAACGCACAAAAAGAGGAGTTCAAACATTTCGGCATGGATCTCGAATTTCTGCTCCGCCAGAAATCCGATTGGAAGGAAATCCTTCAGATGATTCTTTTCAAAAAGGGGGACATCGTCCAACTCGGCGAAAAGGCCGAGGACGAAGCCGATTGACGCCGGCCGCGCTTCACACTGCGTAACGTAGAAGTTTCGCGTCGGTATCTCCACCCTGCGCCGTGGGCCTGCGCGCAGCTCCGATTACATCTCAAAAGTCGGCAGCAAAAAAGGCGAACCCATCAACGCCACGCAGACGATGCTCATCCACAACAGGCTGCTCATGAAAAATGGAACGATCATGAGCGCCACTCCCGCCAGCAGCGGCACAAATCGAACCGCCTTTTTTCCGTACATGAACATCCCCAGCCCCACCGTGCTGTAGACCATCGAAAGCAATAGCCAGTTTGTGTCCATGGGTTTCCCGTGCTGTCCCGCGGTGCGTCTGCCCCCGTACCACGATATACCATTCCTTCTTGTGTTTGATCGACACAAAGGCGCGCCGCTGCTTCTCCATTCCCACGCGACCTTCATACCGAATACAAGCGACCAACTTGACCATCCGACGTTTTGGCCGACGGGCGACAGGGTGTCGTCTCCCCACAATTGCTTCAATTCCGGAACGGCTCGGGATTTTCCCAGTCTGAATGCCTTCGTTGACGCCGCCGACTGCGGAAACTACACGGCCCGGCCGCGTTGAACGGTCGCACGTTTGATCAACGCCGCCCGATAATATATCCGTGGTACACCAGTTGCATTATCACTTCTTCAGCCTGTCCGCATTTCGCATAACTCAATCAGGCAAGGAGATTTACGATGTCCATCAGCATGGAACGATTTGAGTCGCACGGCCAGTTCGCAACGTACGACCCCTGCAGCGCCGCCATCAGCCGGATTTCAATTTTTGCCGTTCAATGCCACAACTGTGGATTTGAACCGCAGAACATCGTCACGCCGCCGCGGGTGTGCCCCAAGTGCCGTGGTGAGTCGTGGGAACGTTATGCAAAGCCCGGCAGCATCCTTAAGAACGCCGATCGTTGGTGATTGTCACGCGATGGTCACAGCGCCATCAGAATGACATGGGGGGTGAGTCCGGCGGCGAAGCCGGCTCAATCGTTGCGGGCGGGAACACCTGAAATTCAACCGTCAGCCTATGTTGCACCGCGGCCGCGCGCACAATGTTGAACATGCGTGTGGACGTATTGCTGGCGCCGTCTGATCTGACACCACTTATGGTCGTCGGACGCGTTGTTGTCGTCTTCGACGTGTTGCGGGCAACCACCTCCATAGCCGCCGCGCTGTCCGCAGGCGTGCATGAAATCGAATTGTGCCCGAGTGTCCAAGCCGCCCGAATCGCCGCCGCCCTGTGCTCAGGCCCGCGCATCCTGGCAGGCGAGGAAAATTGCGTCATGCCCGATGGTTTTGATCTGGGCAACAGCCCGCGAGCGTTCGATGCGCAGCGGCATGGCGGCCGACGGCTCATTCTTGCCACCACAAACGGCACCCGCGCCATGCTCAGCGCGCGCGGCGCGCTGCGCCTGCTGGCCGGTGCATTGGTCAACCGTGCGGCCGTCGCCGATGCGCTTCATCGCGATGGACGCGATACGACCCTGCTCTGTGCCGGAACAAACGGCCTTTACGCGATGGAGGATCATTTCGGCGCGGGAGCGCTTCTCGATGCGTTGCTCGATCGCAGGCATCTGGACCTGGGTAACGACGCGGCACGCACCGCGCTATTGATGTGGCGCGCCTATGCGGGTCGCGCCCGCGAACTACTGGCCGAATCGCAGGGGGGCGCAAACATTATCGCGGCCGGCCTCGAAAGCGACATCGACCACTGCGCCCAACTCGACATCTATCCAGTTGTTGGAGAAGCGAGCGGCGAGCCGCTGGTCGTCCGGCCGATCGTCGATGCATCCTCCGGCAAGTGACAGCATCCCCAGAGCCACAGGCGCAATCCTCATCGACGATCCTCGCTCGCCAATGGATTCTGGCCATCCCCCAGTTCGCACCAATGCTCCGGGCATAGGATCACTCCGCGCTCGCTAACGTCGGCCGGCGCTTGCAGGCCGGCCGCGGCAAAAACCTCGGTGGCGTCGAACCTCGGCTCGAAGTGAATCTCCATCGGAAAATCAGGCGCTTTTTGTCCCGCGCGCACGATCAAATGGCCGCGCAACTTAAGCAGTTCAATCGCCGGCTTCAGGTGGTCGCAAACTTCCCGGTCAGCCACTTCATCCAAAAAACGCTGATGCCCCTTGCGCCGTGCACGCAGCACCAGCGGCAAAGAAACCCCCGCCAAAACAACCGCGATAATTAGCCAAAGTGAAGGCATACGTTGCACACCTCGCGATTTCGCCCGTCCCCGCCGACTCCTCGTACGCCGGGGGAGGCGGCATAACACTACATCGCGTTGTCGTCCCACTTCTCCCTCGCCCGGTACGCCGGGGGAGGGCCGGGGTGGGGGCATTACCCCGCACCGGCATCCAACAACCTGCACCCCGCACCGGCGCCCGGCAACCCTCCTACGTGTGATAATCCGCGTTGATCGTCACATAGTCCTTGCTCAAATCGCAAGTCCAAACCGTGGCCGCCGCTTTGCCAATGTTGCAGGTCAGATGAATCGTCACTTCCGCCGCTGCAAGTCGGCCGCTGACTTCGTGCTTGTCGAACGCCAACGGCTGTCCTTTGGCAAACACAGGCGTGCCCGCCAGCACCAGACGGCATTTTTGCGGATCGAACGCCACGCCTGCATAGCCCGCCGCGCTGACAATGCGCCCCCAGTTCGGATCGTTGCCGTGCATGGCGCATTTCACCAGCGGGCTGTTGGCGATGGTGCGGGCAATGGCGGCCGCCGCCGCCGGCGATTTTGCCTTGTCCACAATCACCTTCACAACCTTCGTCGCACCCTCGCCGTCGGCGGCGATCTGTTTCGCCAGCGATTCGCAAACCTCGTTCAACGCTTCCTGAAATTTGCGCGCATCCGAAGAACCGGCCGATATTTTCGCGCCGCTGGCGCCGCTCGCCAGCAAAAGCGCCGTGTCATTCGTCGATGTATGATCGTCGATCGTTACAGCATTAAACGATCGCTCCGTCGCGGTGCTAAGCATCTTTCGCAGCAGCCCCGCCGGTATTCGCGCATCGGTCGTCAAAAATGCCAACATCGTCGCGTGTCTGCCTTTTAGCGCGCGAGCCGAAGCCTTCGTGCCGCCGCCGGCTCGCATCACCACCGCATCTCCCGGCCCGGCCAGACTCATGCGCGGCCCGATCATCCCCGCGCCCTTGGCGATACCCGCGAGGATCACCTTCTTGCGATTGAGCTTCAACTCCACGGCCGCGGCTTTTCGCCGCGTATCGGTTGTCATGATGGCGTCGCCGAAGAGCTGCGCATGCTCCAGCGAATCGCCAAGGTACATGCCCGCCTGCTGGATGCCCGACTCAATTTTGTCCATCGGCAAAAGGTGTCCAATGATGCCGGTGGAAGAGGGCAGGATCATTTCCGCAGCGCATCGACCGATCTTCGCCGCCAATTCGCACATGCGCATCGCATCGCGGTATCCCTGCTCGC
>JBBQCK010000201.1:0-5636 GCA_038318605.1 Tepidisphaerales bacterium
TCGGTGGAATTGTGGATCAAAAGAGAGGCGCTCCTGCCGCTGGCGGCGGCGGCCTTGTTCATTCTCAGCGGCTGGCATACTTGGCGCACCAGCCCATCACCCCGGGCGGCCGGCCAGACGCTCATGCTGACGGGGTTGCTCTGGCTGATCGTATATGACACGATTTTCGCGGCGGCGTATTGTGGGATTCTACAGGGGCTGGCGCTGTTGCTATTGCTCCCGATCGCGTGGCTTTCGGTGGCGGTGATGCGTTGGTGGTCGCGGCTGATGCTTCTGTCGCAAAGGCCAACATTTCAGCGGGCAGAGACGCTTCCACCTGAGTCGCAGCCCTGAATGCCCCAATTACCGTGGTAATTGGGGTAAGTGAGCCCGATTACGCAGATATGTGAAGGCAGGAAAGAAATTCGTTATTATTTTCTTGACGAACTGTGTGGACTTGGTTACAAACTGCCCCGCCATCTTAATGGTGGCAAAAATTTCCGTTTGACCCTCCAGCGCCCCGTCACACGCCCTCCAGTGGCGGGGCGCTACTTTTTTGCGCTTTACACCACATCGTCAATCAGATGGATCGCTTATTTCGCCGCCTGCTGCAGTGCCCACACCGGCCGCATGTAGCGCATTAAATGCGTTTGCATCTTTTGTCTGCCACCACAGTTGCGCATGATGATGCACCAGCGCCACGGTGCATGACCCCGGCAGGATCAGTGCAAAATCGCTGTTGCGTAAGCGATCGAGAAGCGTCGCCAATGTATCGGCAAGAGCTTTGCCTTCATCTCGCGAAAAGACGATCGCATCACCGGTCGCACGGGTCGCCAATACTGTCGCATCCATGCCAAGTTGCTGAAGCATTTGCGGCATCCATTCGGCGCTGCCAAAGTCCAGCTCGAACGCCCAGTGGCTCATCGGCAGCAGCCACGCGTCCCCGCGCAGGTTTTGCCACGCACAGATCGCCATGCGCGCCAGGCGCTGAGGCGTCGGGGGATCGACGCGATGCGCATGCAACCGTGCCTCCGCCCGTATGCTCTGATCGTCGTGGCAAATCCAGCCGACGGTTTTTACATCCGCATCGCCCTGCGGAAATCCGAATGCGCCACTGTTGTAATAGTGGCAAATCAAGCCCGCCGCCGTCATTTGGCGGGCCGTTTCCGGATAATCGATAAGCCGCGGCATGGCGATGATTCGCTACCGTACATCACTGCGGCGGCAGCATCGGGCCGAAAAATTCGTCATCCATTTTTACGTCGCCGCTCTTTCGCAATTCTGCGGTCAGGGCCTGCATTTTGTCGGGGCCAAGCTTGGCTTTGATCTGGTCCTTCACCTCGTCAAATGGTGCGGTGCGGTGTTCCTGCACTTGAATGATGTGATAGCCAAACTGTGATTTCACCGGCTCACTGACGTCGCCAGGCTTAAGCGAAAAAGCCGCGTCCTCAAACGGTTTGACCATCTGCCCATGCCCAAAAGTACCCAGATCGCCGCCGCGCGCGCCGGAGCCGGTGTCGTCACTTTCGAGCTGGGCGACTTTTGCAAAATCCTCGCCGCCGGCGATGCGCTTGCGAATGTCCTCAGCTTTTTTCAGCGCTTCGGCGTCCGTGGTTTCCTTGCCGGTGGCAGAGGGCATCGGCGAGCCCTCGCCACGGACAAGAATGTGGCGGGCATGCAACTGTTCGTATTCTGCCACGTGTTCGTCGTAGTATTTTTTCGCCTCGGTGTCGTCAACCAGAGCGCTGGAGAGTTCTGCCGCCAGAAGCTGCTCTTTTACAGTGAGCAACTGGCGTTGCAGACGCGGCGAATTTTCCAACCCGCGTTTGCGCGCCTCCGCCGCCAGCAGTTTGACCCGCACGATCTGGTCGGCCAGCAGGCGCTTTTGCGCGCCGCGGGCAGCTTCCTGATACTGCTCCGGAAGATCCGAAATAAACTGCTCAAATTCTTTGGCAGTGATCTTTACGTCGCCGATCTGAATGACGACCTTTTCAGGATCAATGGCCGGCGCACTTGTCGGGGCGGTGGCCGGTGCGGCATGGGTTACAGATGTGACAAATACCTCTGAAATAAGGCAGTACGACATCAGCGCGGCCGCGCCGAACTTCATCCATTGCTTCAAGGGAATCTCCTGTTGTAAAGATCACTCGCCGAACCGCCCATATTATCCGAATGGCAGTCTGATAACACGCTTCGCCATGCATCGCTAAGAAATCTGTGGTAAATTAACCAGCGCGCTTTTTTTCTTTTGATCGGCGAGTGCCAACCCGGTAGGTTGTCGGCCCACGAATCGCCCGGATCACCGGGGCTGCGCGTTTATTCTACGCCGTTGCTGGCCAAAAGTTGTCCCGGCGCGGAGCGCCGGCGGCCATGCGCTTTTGGGCATTGTACGTCCATCAATCAACGCCGAATCCGCTTCTTCGAATACTTGCTTGCCGTTCACCCGAGGCGCACAGATCAGTCAACCATTCACTCCGCGTCGGACGGACGCTGGCGAATGTGTCGGAGGTTCCACCATCATGATGCACACCATTGATTCGATTCACATCCACGGTCAATCCCCGACGCCTGCCGTCGCGGGCGCAATGTTTGAATCGCTGGAGGCGCGCGAATTGATGTCGGCCGCGCCGCGAGTTAATGCGGTTGTCGCCGACAACCGCGGCTGGGTGACGCTGAGTTGCGATCAGGACATCAACCGGACCACACTGAACAGCACCAATATCAAGATCTACACCGCCGGCGCCGATGACAAGCTCGGCACCAGTGACGACACAAAAAAAACAGTCGGCATCTTTTACAACGCGGTACAACGCAAGATCACCGTGAAGGCCAGTCTGCCGTCCGACACCGCCTATCGCCTGCTGGTTACATCAAGCGTCAAGGGCACCAATGGCGCTCGCCTCGACGGCGAATACAACGGCTCCAGCCCCAGCGGCAATGGCACAGCCGGCGGCAATTTTGACATCAGTGCCAAGGCCTATTCGCATCTCAGCGACATCACGGCGCGATTTGTTACCAGCGAAGGCACGATGAATGTCGTCCTGTTTCGATCAAATGATCTGGTCCACGAAACGGTGGACAACTTTCTGATCTACGCGAACAACGCCGTTTGGGACACCACATTCATCAGCCGTAAGGGAACATTCTTCACCGACGGCATCAACGTGGTTCAGGGTGGATCCTATCAGATCAACTCCTCGAACAAACTCGATTTTTCGCTCCAAGGCTCACCTATTGCGCTGCAGCCGTTTTTGTCCAATCAGCGCGGCACAATCGCGATGGCGCGTAAAACGCTTCCCGACACAGCCACAAATACTTGGTTCTTCAATGTCGCCGACAACAGCAGCGGCCTGGACAAACTCGGCGGCGTTGCAGGGCGCGACGGCTACGCCGTTTTTGGCAAAGTGACCAGCTCGACCATCAACGTGCTCGACGCGACCTTCGCCAACGACGCCGTGGATGCCAGCGGCGATCAGAACATTCCAGCCGTCAATCCAAGTCTTAACAGCGCTTTCAACGCCGCCCTGCGAAACAATCTTGCCACCCTGCCGGTGCGCAGCGCTGCCCGCTACTCCAGCAACGGCAGCGTTCTTAATCCGACGAAAGACACGATCAAGATTATGCGCGTCAGTATCAACATGAAGGTGTCCAAGACCGCGACGGCCGCCAGCTCCGCCCGCGCAACACCGGCGCTAGCCCGACAGCAGTTTTCAACACAGCCAATCCAGGCCACGTCCAGTGCATCGATCGAGGGCGCGGCCGCCGACCTGCTCGACGGCGTCGGCGACGACATGCTGAAGTAATTCCCCGCCCGTTGATCCGTTGGCCACCCTGGTGGCCGCAACTCGGCGTACTCGCAGACCTGTGCGATGGTTGTGCCCCTGCGATAAGGTCTCGCAATACCGCGACCTACGCGGCCCCAATGCGGTGCAGCTTCGTTATCTCGGAGGGTTTGTGCCAGAGACGGCCCGGCCTTGGCGCGCCATCAATACGGAATAGACGCGATCCTGATCGAAACGCGCCTGTTCGAGGTTTTCCTTAAGCTGTGCATCCCAAATCTCATGGCCGGCGGCGGTTTCGCCGAGTTGGCGGTAAATGCGCCACGCGCCGGAAAGATCGCCGCGCAATGTCATCTCCTCGGCACGGCTTTTCAGCTCCATCAATTCAAGACGATGAGAATCCTCCCACTGGCTTCGGCCGGCATCGGCGGTCGATTTGCCGGCGCGCGTGCTGAGAACGGCCGCCATAGCGCCAATCAAAGCCGCCGTAAGTGCCACCGCGACCACCACCCAGCGCCGCCGGGGCCCACCCGGATAGAGCCCGCGATCCTGCGCCTCGGCGTCATCATGGGCGCGGTCGGCCAGCGTCGCCGGGCCGTGCTGTTGCGGTTGTTGAAGTGGAAAACTCAGCAGTGGATTTTCCGAGACCGCGCCGCAGGCGGGGCACATCACGCGCTCACCCGCCTCCAGGCGCCCCAGGGCAAATACGCGGCCGCAGGTTTGACAGCTTACATGGTAAATCATCAGTTCCGCTCATTGCATCGAACACCGCGCCCAGATGCTTCAACAAAGGCCATATTCGTTCCTTCGCTCGATCGCCGTCGTCACAATCGCGCTCAATCCGACGGCGCGCCCTTGGCGGCCCAAAGAAGAACATTTTTCACCAGGCCCTGTGCATACGCCGGATCGTAACCCGCGATGCCCCAGGTTCGCGTATCGAGCAGGCCGCTGACGGCGTCAAGATCGCTCAGCACGATCCAGCCGCGGCCGATGCGCGCCAAATGCAATGGACTCTTCGCAGCCGGAGGCCCGGAACGAACCTTGACGCGCGTCAGTCCATCCGCGGCCGCTGACATGCTGCCGGACAGCAGCGGGTGGCCGGGTGATGGCTCGAACCATTTGATTTTCGCGCTGCGCGCATCGAGGGCGGCGCGCATGGATTTTGCCAATCGGCTGTTGCCGCATGGATCGACGAACAATACGCCGCCCGCTTCAACGTATTTTACAAGCGCGTCAACCTGCTGCGCATCCAGATGAGGGTCGTCCGTACCGGTGAGGTGGGCGACGGTATATGTTCCCGGCTTCAGACTCGCCGCGGGTACATCATCGACCTCGAGATTGGCATCTGTTTCCCAGCGCCAGTATCGCCTGAAACGCCCGAAGGCCGCCGGTTCGGGATCCCAGTTGCCGACGTAGCGAAGTCGCGCCAGACGCACGGTGCCACTGAATTGTCCGCCCGCCGGCGGAGGCGGCGGCTGCAACGCGAATGGTCTTGTGCGCGTCCGCGGATCCTGCTTCCCGGTGGCATAGGCAAAAAGATTCACACCGGTGTCGAAGAGATTTTGCTTCGTGCCTTCCATCCGGCCCTGCCATGCGGCGCTGATATCGACCGGCATATGAACCATCAGCAGCCGCGCACCGTTGCTGACCCCGCGGAGGGGGGGCTTGTCCTTTACGCTCGCGACGAGCGAATAAACCGGGGAATCCTGAGGCAGCGCTTCCATCGGATAGTCCGGAAATAGCCGCTTCGCCAACGTCTCGGCCCATCGGGTGAATGCGCCGCCGCCCGCGTCGTCATGCGTGACCAGCAGGCCGCCCGCTTCGACATAAAAGCGAATCTGATCGAGGTCTTCATCCTTTAGTCGCGGCGCCTGGTGG
>JBBQCK010000202.1:0-5601 GCA_038318605.1 Tepidisphaerales bacterium
ACGCGGTTTGGGACGATGGGGTGATCGGCAAAACGGGGGTGCAAGAGAGCGCCCTTCCGTTTGATGGACCGTTCAGAGAGGACGAGCCGCTGGAAGCGGCAGCGACCGAAGGACAAGGCGCGGATCACGCAGAGGCGGCCGATGCGATGGCCGGGGACGACGTGGATCACGCTGAGGCGCCTCATGCGCTGGCCGACGATCTCGGCGAACCGGCCGTGGCGGACTGGCCGCCGGTGATGGATGAAGCGGCGGCGACAGCCAGCGAACCGGCGATGGTTGACGAGGCGATGATCTCGATCGCGGCGGAGGCGTACGCGCCCGAGGCGGACGATGCGAATGACGAAGCGGCCGGCCCGGCCGGTAACGAAGCGGGCGGCGAGCCGATTGTTCCGCACGAAGCGCCCGATGATGAGCAGCCCGTGGCGATCGACATCCATCCACCCATGCTGGATGTCGCCGATGGGGATGAACCGCTTGCGTTCAGTGCGGACGAACCCCTGGCCGAGGCCGCGCCGGCCGCGGAATATTCCAGTGACGAAGGTTCGATCGACGGTGCCGACGTTTTTGCTGCTGCCGCGACTGCCGGAGAGCACTGGGCTGATGGCGAGGACGCCACGGCAACAGAAGCGCCGTGCGGCGAGGATGCCATCGCGGCCATCGAAGGTGTAGGCGACGACGCAACAACGGCGGCAGCGGAAGATGAAAGTCTTTTCGACGAACCTGCGTCGCGCGAACTGGTAACAGACACCGTGCCCGATTTGACCGACACGCTCGCGCAGCAATATCGCTCGGTTGCATCGGAGCCGCATGAGTTGACGCTGGTCGAGCCGATCGACATCTCCAGCATGTTGCCGCCGCCCGGCCAAACGCCGGAACGATCGGCGGCGGAGTTTGTCTTTGCCGAAGCGGTTTCGGCCAATTCCGTGACCGATTCATCGGGCAATGCAGCGATCGAGTCGGCGGCGGATGCGGGAATCGATTCATCGTCCGACGCAGTGGCTGATTCATCGGCCGATGCAGCGATTGAACGGCCCGCCGAGGCGGCGGCCGCGCCCTCGCCTTACGGCGCGTATCTCAACAACTATCTGAACGAGAATCCGATGACGGCGCAAGAATCGCCGGCAGAGGCCGTTGACGACTTGCCGATTCCCACCGCGCTTGAGGAGGTGGAGATTCCGGAGGTATCACCGGTTGCCGGCGCATTCGAGCCGGCGGAGGATCTCCCCGAGGTCGTGGTCGAGGAATCTTTGCCGGAGATCGACATCGCGGACGCGGAAGCAGGCGATTCCGAGGAATCGGCAACCCAAGTCAGCGGCGAAACGGGCGACTGGAGCGCGACGCCGGCCGACATGCACACCGAATCCGCCGAACCGATTGCTGCAGTCGATGGGGATGAATGGAATGATGCGCATGAAGCGTCGCACGCGAGCGAACCACAGGAATCATTGCGCCCTATAGCGCGCGAAGCGCCCGAAGCAGATGAAGCAGCCGAATCCGGCGAAGCAGCAGAAGCGCTTGGCTTGGCCGCGCACGCCGCACAGGACGACTCGATCGCGCCGGGCGTTGAGCCGAACATGGAAAGCGCTGAGCCGCCGGCGTCCGACGAGTTTGCCGAGAACGATATTTACGCGACCGAGATTCAGGACGAGCCCCTTGACGCGGGCGCTTCCGGGTTTGCTCCGGCCCGCCTCAGCGCCATTGCCCAGGGACTTGGCGTTGAGGATTCATCCGATGCACCGGCCGATCCGATGGCCGATGCGCCGGATGAAGATGAAGCGAACGAAATGAACGGCGAACCGGCGGACGATGCTGAACGCGCCGACCGGGCCGGGATTGAACGGGAATCCCTCGGCGCGGAATCCGCGGATGACGCTATCGCGCATGAGCGTGTGGAGCATGAGGCTATCGCGCATGAGGCTGTTGCGGATAAGCCGGCTGTCATCGCGCCCCTCGGGCGGGCCGCGGCGAAACAGGCTGCGATGGCGAGAACAGCGCCGATCGCCCGCGCGCCGCGCATGGATTTTCTGTCGGACCGCCCGCGGGGCAAGGGCGATCTCGAGCGCAATCTGGCGACGATCTTTCTCGTCTTTGTGGCATACCTCATTCTCGTGCTCGGCGTGGTCGCCAGCGTACTGCTCAATCGCGGCATCCACCCGATGCTCGAAATACTGAGCTGGATATTCATCGTCAGTTCGCTGCTGGCGACGGCGTATGTGACGCTGCGGTGGCGCGCATTTGCAGATCTGCCGGCGGGGGTGCGTTCACGCGGGAGATTCGCCGGCATCGGAATGCTCGTGCTGGCAATCCTCAATGTCGGCGCGCTGGCGTGGAACCGCCACCAGGCGCCAAACGATTCATCCTCGCCGCCCGCCCACGCAAACCAGAAATAATCCGCGCCAGACGAAAAGGTTGAAAACATGTCCGATGACTCGAGCACTACAGACGGTTCGCAGCAGGCGATCGAATCGACCCTGCAGGAGAATCGTCTCTTTCCGCCGCCGGCCGCCTTCACCAACAAGGCGCGCATTCGCTCCATGCTTGAATATCGCGAGCTTTATCGCGAATCGATTGAGGCACCGGAGACGTTCTGGGCGCGCGAGGCGGCCGAGCTGACCTGGTTCCTGCGGTGGGACAAGGTGCTCGAATGGTCCCCGCCGGACGCCCGCTGGTTCATCGGCGGGCGTACCAACATCAGTTACACCTGCCTCGATCAGCAGATCGGCATGGGGCGCGGCGACAAGATCGCGATCATCTGGGAAGGCGAACCGCTGCACGTTTCCAATTCCCCCCACGCTTCGGGCGGCGAAGCGCGCCACGAGGTGCGCACGCTCAGCTATCACCAGCTCCATGAGGAGGTCTGCCGGTTTGCCAACGCCCTGGTGTCGCTCGGCGTAAAAAAGGGAGACTGCGTCACAATTTATATGCCGATGGTTCCCGAAGCGGTTGTCGCCATGCTGGCGTGTGCGCGGCTGGGAGCGGTTCATTCGGTGATCTTTGGCGGATTTTCCAGCCAGGCGATTGTCGATCGCGTAACGGATGCCAAAAGCCAGTACATCGTCACCGCCGACGGCGGATACCGTCGGGGCGCGGCCGTTCCGCTGAAAAAGAACGTGGACGAAGCGCTGATGAAAACCGACCTCGTGAAAAAGGTGGTTGTACTGAAGCGCACGCGCGAGGAAATTCCCATGACCACCGGCCGGGATTTCTGGTGGCACGAACTGATCGAAGCCCAGAGCCGCGAATGCCACGCCGAAACCGTCGATCCGGAGGACACGCTGTTCGTCCTCTACACCAGCGGTTCAACCGGCAAGCCCAAAGGGATTGTCCACACCACTGGCGGCTATATGGTGGGCACATACACGACCACAAAATACGTCTTTGATATTCGCGAGACGGATGTCTACTGGTGTACGGCCGACGTTGGCTGGATCACCGGGCACAGCTATGTCGTCTATGGCCCGCTGAGCAACGGCGCAACGGTCATGATGTACGAAGGCGCGCCGAATTTTCCTGACTTCTCGCGATTCTGGGATATCGTTCAGCGGCACAAGGTCACGGTGTTTTACACCGCGCCGACCGCCATCCGGGCGTTCATGCGCGCGGGGCGACAACTGGCCGACAAGCACGATCTCTCGTCGCTGCGGCTGCTGGGAACCGTCGGCGAGCCGATCAATCCAGAGGCATGGATGTGGTATCACGATGTCATCGGCCGCGGCGTCTGCCCGATCGTCGATACTTGGTGGCAAACCGAAACCGGCGCGATCATGATCACGCCGCTGCCGGGCGCTACGCCCACCAAGCCCGGCACCGCCACATTGCCGTTTTTTGGCGTGGACGCGGCCGTCGTCGATCGCACCGGCCGGGAACTGGGCGTCAATGAAGGCGGCCTGCTTGTCATCCGCCGCCCGTGGCCCTCGATGCTCCGCGGTATCTTCAACGATCCCGAGCGATACGCGCGCCAGTATTGGAGCGATGTCCCCGATTGTTATTTCACCGGCGACGGCGCGCGCCGCGACGCCGATGGATATTTCTGGATCATGGGGCGCGTAGACGATGTGCTCAACGTCTCCGGCCATCGCCTGGGCACCGCGGAAATTGAAAGCGCCCTCGTTGCCCATCCGGCCGTCGCGGAGGCGGCCGTTGTTGGCATCCCGCACGAAATAAAAGGTCAGGGTGTCGCAGCATTTGTGACACTGCGGCTTGGGTTCGCCGCGGATGAATCGCTCAAGGCCGAACTGGTCGATGCGGTGGCGAAGCAGATCGGATCGTTCGCAAAACCGGATCAGATTCGCTTTACGGATGCCATGCCCAAGACCCGAAGCGGCAAAATCATGCGTCGGCTGCTCAAGGAACTGGCCGGCGGCGGCGAAGTAAAGGGTGACACGACGACCCTCGAGGATTTTGGCGTTCTTGCACGCCTTCGGGAAGAGGACGAACAATAAGCACTTTTGGAAATATGAAAGCGTTGCATCGCCAACGACCGGCGAAGACTGGAACTGATCATGCGTTACAAGACCATCTTACTTTTCGGTGCGCCCGGCAGCGGCAAAGGCACGCAGGGAAAGATCATCGGGACCATTCCCGGTTTCTACCACAGCGCCACGGGCGATATTTTCCGTTTGCTCGACCTGCAGAGCGAAATGGGCCGGCTTTTCTGGGAATACTCAAGTCGCGGCGAACTGGTTCCGGACGAATTCACGATCAAGGTCTGGAAGAAACACATCACCGGTGTGGAAATGACCAGCCAGTTTCATCCGGAGACGGAAATCCTTGTGCTCGATGGCATCCCCCGCAGCGTGGCTCAGGCGCGACAGCTCGAGGATACGATCGAGGTGGAGAAGGTGATTCACCTCGTCTGCACGGATATGAACAAGATGGTCGAGCGCCTGCGCCGCCGGGCATTAAAGGAAAACCGCCTCGACGACGCCAACGACAAGGTCATCTGCCAGCGCCTGGAAGTTTATGAACGCAAAACCAAGCCCATCCTCGATTATTTTCCGCCGGAAAAAATCGCCCTTGTTGAAGCGACCCTGTCGCAGGTGCATGTACTCAGTGAAATCGTGAAACTACTGGTGCCATTGAAGGAAGCGATGGACGCCTCCAACAGCGCACGCCACGAGACGATGGCGCCGCCGGTTATGCCCTATCCACCGGCCCGCCAGTCAGCTCACGCCGGTTGAGAAGCCGATTATGTCCGCGACAATTCGGCTTCCTCCGAAGCGCCAGCTTCAGCGGCCGCCAGTTTTGCCATCGGTACCCGTCGGCACCCGCGTCGGGCGAACCAGTCGGCCATGCTTGTAAGCAGCACGAAAAAGACGGGCACGAAGAAGATCCCGAGAAAGGTCGAGAAAAGCATGCCTCCGATGACGCCCGTGCCGATCGAATGCCGCGCGCCCGCTCCCGCGCCGGTGCTGATGGCCAGCGGAAACACGCCAAGGATGAATGCCAAAGAGGTCATGACGATCGGGCGAAACCGCAGTCGCGCGGCGTCAATCGCAGCCTTGCGCAGCGGCACGCCTTTGCGGTATTCATCGAGCGCGAACTCAACGATCAGGATGGCGTTCTTGGCGCTCAGCCCGACAAGCGTGAGCAGCCCAACCT
>JBBQCK010000203.1:0-5595 GCA_038318605.1 Tepidisphaerales bacterium
GCCATTCGGGGCTGTATAGTCGCAGGCCGTGCCCGATCATGTGCGGGGTGATATTCAGATCGCGCGCGCCGGCAACGACCTCATCCGGGCCGATGCCTTTGAACCGCACGCCGAGTATGAGGTGGTTCGGATCGTACTTGCGAATCAGCCCGGTTAGCAGGGTGTGGTAATCGCGGGCGTACGCGCCGAGCCACGCGCTGAGCAGGCGGTCATAAGCGGCCCGCGGTTCGCGCGGAAGCGTTTTCCAGCCATCGAGATCGGCCCAGTCGGAAATCGCCAAGCCCCAATCTTCGTTGAACTGGTGAAAGTCGCCCCACACCGAGCGAATGACCTCGACCACGCGGCGGCGGTTCGCGTCATCCGGCGGCAATGAATCAAAGTGAACGCCCGGGCCAACGGCGCTGTCGCCCCAGTCGAGTTCGTTGTCGATGTAATAGCCCACCAGATTGCGATTATCACGCAGCGGTTGAACCTGCGCCTGAACGATTTTCTCGGCCATCTCCGGCCATTCGGGGCTGTATAGTCGCAGGCCGTGCCCGATCATGTGCGGGGTGATATTCAGATCGCGCGCCGCCGGCACGTCAAACTGGTGAAATATGGGGTTGCACCACGCGCCAAGTGACTTGAACCCTGCCGCCCTAACGCGCTCCAACGTCGCGGCAGCCCAAGGTTTGAGCTGCGCCGCATCCACCGCACCGACGGGACCCTTGTAGTCATGCGACACAAATTGAGGTCCGTCCTCGCCTCGACCGAGCTGAAACGGCTGGACGGTGGTTACTGCATTAAGAAACTCTCGGTTGCCTTCGGGCGAGCGGAACCACCAGACGCCCGACTCATCGGACTCGAGCTGCCAGAAGCCCTCGTGGCCGCGATTTTGGGCTCGCGTGGGCTGGGTCGTCGGGTTGGTTGTAGGGGAATCTGACAGCAGACGCGGTGCGACAGACGCCGGTTGTCGATCGTCCACGTCTGCACGCGGCCGGCCAATCGAAATCAACGGGCTGACCAGCCACGCCATGCCCACGATGGTCAGGCTGACGAGCAGCGCCCGGGTCATGAATCCCTTTCTGCTGTCAACGCTGTGCCTTGGACGAACCACTGGCTCATTTATCGACCGCCTCCGTAAGACATAATTAGCCCGATCCGGCGCAACTTCCAGTGGCGCAACTGCTTATTTGTAAAGAGTTTGTTACCGTTTTCACGATGTTTTGGACGTCCGAAAATTGCGAAATTAATCGCGGATGTGTGCGATTGGCGTAGTGGGGGCGTCTAAGGCCGGCCGGTCGGATGCGACGAGGTGCTAAAAACAACTCGTTTAAGCTGCATTGCAGCTTGGTCGAGATGAAGGGTGGCATCGCCCGCCGGATGTCAAAACCCCGTTCTTTTGAATTGCTTTTCGAGGTCTTTGAGGGTGAGGCGCAGGGTTGTGGGCCGTCCGTGCGGGCAGTTGCTGGCCCGATCGATCAGTTCGCGGCGGGCGAGCAGGGCTTCTATCTCACCGGGAGTCAGCGGGTCACCGGCTTTGACGGCCGCCTTGCAGGCCATCATGTCCAATAGGTCGTGCAGCATTTCCTCGGTATGCAGGTCGAGCAACTCGGCCTCGCCGCGTTCGAGCAGATCGAGGATGAATCGTTCGGGATCGAGCTTCTGCAAAAATGTCGGAAACGCATGGATGGCGACGGATGTTGGCCCGAAGGCGGACAGCTCGATGCCGAGCCGCATCAGCAATGGCTGAATCTGCTCGACCAGCGCCATCTGCCGGGCCGACGCTTCCACGGCAATGGGAAGGAGCAGGCGCTGCGCCTCGAGCGGCCCGCGGGATATGCGGGCAAGCAGCTCTTCGTACATGATGCGCTCGTGCAGTGCGTGTTGATCGATGATGACCATGCCGTCTTCGGTCTGAGCAACGAGATAGCTGTTGTGCAACTGAAGGGCGGAGCCGCTCTGGCCGGGCGATTGACGCGATAGGTTAGCGAAATTGGCGGAGGAATCGCTTAGGCCAGTGCCCGGCGCGGCGTCGGCTGCAGCAGGAGATGGCGTGGTATGCAATTGACGATTGGGCGCTGCAAATTGGGCAGGTAGCGCGGCTTGTGTATTCGGTGAAATCGGGCCCACATTGCCGAGCAGGGCGGGCGCGGCGGCCGACACCGGCATAGATGCTGCTGGCGCCGTATCGGCTTCACTTCGTAAAAAAGACGCGAGCCGATCGCGCATGTCCTGGCGAAATGTGCCGGCATCGCCAGCCCTGGGTGATGCGAGCGGCGTGAGATCGCTGCCGAGCAGTTTTTCCCGCAGACCCCCAAGCACGAGGCCATGAACGCGTCCCGAATCCTTGAAGCGCACCTCCGCCTTGGTGGGATGAACGTTAACGTCCACATCAGACGGCGGCATGGTGAGCAATAAAATCGCGGCCGGTTGGCGGCCGGGCTCGGTCAGGCCGCGATATGCCTCGCGCAGCGCGTGTTGCAAAAATCGATCGCGAATATGCCGGCCGTTGAGATAGAAATACTGATGCTTGACGGTGGGGGTCGCCAGTTCCGGCAGGCCGATCAAGCCGTCGATGCGAATTTCGGCGTCGCGGAGCACGACAGGCAGCCGCTGTTCGCGGAAATGATCGGGCCAGGCCGACAGCAGGCGCTCTTCGAGTGTGCCGGCCGGCAGATCGAGGTTGGTCCGGCCGTTGGAGATCAGCTTGAATGCGATGTGTGGGTGCGGCAGCGCCAGTCGCTGGGCAATGTCGCTGATGTGGCCGGTTTCGGTGCTGGCGCCGCGGAGGAATTTCCGGCGTGCGGGGACGTTGAAAAACAGGTTGCGCACCTCGACGGATGTGCCGACATTACCGGCCGAGGCTTGCGGCGCCGACACCGTGCCGGCGCGATTGGCGATTTCCCATGCGGTATCGGAATCGGCCGTTCGCGTGAGGATGCGCGCCTGTGAAACCGATCCGATGGACGCCAGCGCCTCGCCGCGAAACCCCATGGTTTCGATGGCAAACAGGTCTGCGTCGCAGGTGAGCTTGCTGGTGGCGTGTTCGGCGAAGGCCAGCGGGAGATCGTCGATCGGGATGCCGCCTCCATCATCGATGACGCGGATCAATTCCCGGCCGCCGTCTGCGATCTCGATGGTTATGGAAGCCGCTCCGGCGTCGATGGCGTTTTCGACGAGTTCCTTGACGACGGATGCGGGGCGTTCGATGACTTCGCCGGCCGCGATGCGGTTGACGAGGGTAACGGGAAGCTGGGTGATTCTGCGCGGGTTCGACACGAGCGGGCCATTATAGGGTAGAGGGCGAGGGCTCACGAATTGATGCGCGTCACTCATCAGGCGGCACGAAAAAAAGCCTCGCGCGGCTCGATGACATGAGGCCGCGCGAGGCGTGGAATATGCCGCAGTCTCGCGGCGCGAGGCGGGATGTTAGCGGTTTAGCGCGCCGAGCGACGCCGCCGGGCGACGAAGGCCCCGCCGGCGAGCATGAGCAGGCCGACGCTTGCTGGCTCGGGAACGACAACGAAGATTGTGTCGGTCGCCAGTACATTGGAAGAAAGGTCTTTTACCGTCAGATCAAATTGAACCACTCGATTGGCGTTGACGTCGTAGCCGGCGCCGAAGAGCGGGTAATCGCTGAACTGGGGGTTTTCCGAGTTCTGAAAGCCCCAGTCGGTGCCGACCTGGGGTTCGTGCTTGCCGACGGCATTCACGCCGGAATTGTCGGTCCAGTAGGTCAATGCATTGACCGTAACAGGGGCCCCAAAGCTCGGGTCGGTGATCGTGAGTTCGGCGGTTATGTCCGCCAGCGTCAGCGTGCCGACACCGCCGGCGCGTGTGTTGACCGAAAATTCATAGTTCCACCAGGCGCGGGTGCCGGTGCTGATGCCGGGCTGGACGATGTAAGTGTTGCCGGGCACATCAATGACATTCGGATCCTGACGGTGCTTGGCGCGCAGGCCGATTTCGATGTTGTTGTCGGTACTGACGGTGAACCCGCCATTGGGGTTGCCAGTGCCGTTGTACCAACCCGGCGTGGTGCCGCCGTTTGGCGAGGCGAGAGCGGCATCATAGGTGGTGACGCCCTGCGCCTGAACGGCGAGCGCGCAACCGAACACAGCGGCTGAAGCATGAGCGAGTGAAAAACGCATGTGCATTCCTTCCCGAAAAAACCGGGAAACGGCCGGCCACATTCGAGCGGCCACGGCGTCATTTCCGGCAAAAGTTAGATTTGTAAACAAATACCAAGATTTCAATTTTTAGATTTAAATTGAACGCAGTCAGTCGTAGAACGACTCGAACCAGGAACGCGGCGAAATGCCGAGTGAATCGCGGCCAGCGCCGCCCAAGTCACTTATGGGAAAAAGCCCGTCTTGTCCTCACGTTGCCATGCTCCACATGGAGCACGCTGCCCGGTCAAATCGACGGTAATTGGCCGCTGCCATGCGCGCCAGTCCTCATCAATTGGGCGGGATGTTATAGGACTTACCGCCACTTGCAATTATATTTTGATGTTTTTAGTTAAAAAGTAGCTGTCGGATTGCGCAATCGCTGCGCGAAAGCGCAGCAAGATGTTCTCGATGCGTCGCAAGTGCTACCGGGGTTGGCGTTTTGACGCTCGAATAGTCGCCCTGCCGATTTGAAATGCAAGATTCAAATCGCAGAAGGAAGAACTTCGTGCTGTTGTGGCGACCGGCAACTTCTCTTTTTTACTCGTCCCACACCGCTACGCCGGCCGGCTCGACTGTCCGCGCGCCGATGAGGAAGTGTGCCGCCGCTGGCGCGGGGGCTTCGATTGGTTTGTCCTGGTAGTTTAGAAGGATGTGATATCGTCCGCGCTGCAGGAGATGTACGCGTGGGGGCAGATGCAAAATCGCCGGGGTGGAAGAAGCCTCCTTTTTCGCGCGGCGGCGCGATTCAGTTGCCGCCGCCGCCGCGGCCGGGTCTGGCCGATGCGGGGCGATGCGCTCGATCAGTGCATCGCACAGCGGCTGTTCGCCATACACTCCGCAGTAGGTCACGGTTCCAATGCCAACCTTGTTCTGCGTGATCGCGGCCGCGCCTGCGTAGAACTGATCGGCATATTTCGCCAGCACGCGCGTCGGGCTTTCTGCATAGAGCAGATCGCCCCAGATACCCCACGCATATTTCTGATGGTCCATCTCAACGTTGCCCATCGCTCCCTCGGGCAGGCCGTCGTATGCCTCGACGTTGGCGCCGATCATCTCTGCGATCGGGCCGGCGGCGGCGGCCTCGTGGAGATGGCCCATGCGATTCATCAGTGCGGTGCGGCAGGTCAACAGCAGATGGCCGCCCGCCTCGGCGTAGCTCTGCATGCGGCCAATCAGGGCGTCGTCGGTCATCTGTAATCCCGGCGCGACGATCAGCGGCAGGGCCGGCCAATCCTGATCGGGGCGCAATACGCGTACTCGAAGCCCCAGCCGCGCGGCCGCGCGGTACCAGCGCAGCAGAAGCTCGGGATAATCCCAGCGCTTTCCCTGCGGCAGAATGTTGAACCACCAGAGTTGATCGAAGTCGTATACCAAGCCGATCTCCGGCACGGGCGACGATGCGGCGCGCGCGGTGGGCAACGCGGACAAGGGGGGCAACGCG
>JBBQCK010000204.1:0-5593 GCA_038318605.1 Tepidisphaerales bacterium
CACATGCCAGATGCCGGCCCGATGCGTATGCCCCACAATCAAAATTCGCGCCTCCGGCGCATCCGCCTCAAGCACGCGGGCCGCCGCCTCCGGATAGCGCCGCCAGAAATCGAAAATCCGCAGAATCAGCCACGGCTGAAACGCGATCCGCGCCGCCGCCGGCAGATGCCGTTCGTGCTGATAATTGGCCCAGTGCTGCTCCGCCGTCCACTGCGCCGCCGCCAGCCGCGATGCCAGCCGCGACCCCTCCCTCGCGCGCTGCCGCATCGCCTCGGTGAACAGCCGCTGATAGATCCGCCCGGTCGAAGACCATGGCTCATATTCCGGATGGATCGCATCCCCATGCATCACCAGCACGCGCCGGCCCCAAAGCCAGAGATGCCGCAGATCCGATACGTCCGGATCATGATTCCCCGCCAGCAGAATCAGCTCGACGCCATCAGCTTCGCACATTGATTTCAGCGATTCGACCGCCGCGCGGGCGCGATCACCGCGCCGCGGATCGCTCGTCTCGGCCACATCCCCATTGACGATAAGCCGGCCAAACCCCTGCCAGATCGGCCGAAAAGCCGCAGGCGGCTTGCCGCGTGCGCCTTTGCCCAAATGCAGATCCGAAATAATCAAAGTCCGCGTCGAACCCATAAATCCCACCCGCATAATAACGCCAAGCGGCAGTCGGCAGAAAGCAAGCCCGAATACCCAATTGAGTGAAACTTAAAGAACTGCAACACGACGCGGGCAGCGACAGGGCCTGAGACCCTAAACTTTAAAGAGGCTTCTGCATTCACTAGCAACGTGAAACCTGCAACCCGCAACATGCAACTGGCAACCTGCAACTCTCCCCCTATAAACTACCCACCCCATGCAGGTACTGAACGGCATAGCTGCGCTCCGCGAACTACCGCCCGGCGCGGCCTTGTCCATCGGCAACTTCGACGGCCTGCATCGCGGCCATTCGCACATTCTCTCGATCGGCCGATCAATGCGCGACGCCGGCCAGGCCACGTCCCTCGCCGTTGCCACATTCGAGCCGCATCCGCTGACGGTCCTGCGCCCGGAAATGGCGCCGCCCAGGCTCTCGCCATCCCGCCTCAAACAGGAATTACTCGCCGAGGCCGGCGTCGATCACGTCGTTGTGCTCTCACCCGAACCCGCCGTGCTGAATCTGTCGGCCGAGGAATTCTTTCAGATTCTGCGGGATGACACCCGCCCCGCCGCCCTGATCGAGGGCGCAACCTTCACCTTCGGCAAGGGTCGCGGCGGAAATATCAATCGCCTCCGCGAATGGTCCGCCACCACGGCAATCAAGCTGCACATCGCCGAGCCGCAGCAGGCGGTGCTGCTCGATCTGAGCGTCGTCGATGTCAACAGCACCCTCATTCGCTGGCTGGTCGCACACGGGCGCGCGCGTGACGCCGCGATCTGCATCGGCCGGGCCTATGCGCTGGAGGGAACCGTCGTAAAAGGCTTTCAGCGCGGCCGAACCATCGGCATTCCCACAGCCAACCTCAACTGCGGCGATCAACTGCTCCCCGCCGACGGCGTCTACGCCGCCTCCTGCGCCATCGGAGGCCGCGACTATCCCGTCGCCCTCAGCGTCGGCCGCCTCCCAACCTTCCGCGAAAATGTCCTGCAGGTCGAAGCGCACATCATCGGCTTCGACGGCGATCTTTACGGCCAAACCCTGCGCGTCGCCCTCATCGACTGGCTACGCGACCAATGGAAATTCGACGGCGTCAACCAACTCAAAACGCGCATCGCCCGCGACATCGCCCTCTGCCGCCACCTCGCCAACCGCAACCCCGCCCAGCCGCTCGCCAAACTTTAGTCGGCTCACATTCGTAAATCCGAATTTGCAAAATCCCAGGTGACAGATTCCAGATCTCCAACTGCAAATCCACAATCCGCAATCGAAAATCTGCAATCCCATTCCGCCAACGACCAACCACCTACCACCTACCACTCCATTCAATTCCACAAAATCAGCCCCGGCTCAAACGGCGTCGCCAGATCCTTGTTCCCCGGCAGCACCCGCACCGCATATCCCTGCCGGCCGCTCGTCTGGCAATCGATCTTGCCGACAAACACATGGCGGTTTGGAGCCATCTCTCGCGAGTGGTTCATCACGATCGGCGCGGCGTGGTCGAACGTCCCGCTGGAATTGAGCGGGCCAACATAGAGCTCCACTCGCAAATCGTCCGGAGCGAGATCCTTCATGTCGATCATCGCCTCCACCTGCACGCTCTGGCCAACGCGCTGGTGCCCATTGCCGCTGGCGTGAACTCCGACAATCTTGAGCGACCCCCACGACGACCGATAGCGGTCCTTCGTCTTGGCGAGGTCGATCGATCGCTTCAGCCCATCCGCCGCCAGCTCCCCCGCGCGATGATACGCCGGAATATAAAGCTTCTCGGCATATTCCCGCACCATGCGATTCGTATTGAACACCGGCGTCAGCCTCCGCATGCACGCTTTCATGCGCGCGATCCAATGCCGCGGGATTTTGTCCACGTTGCGCTCGTAAAACATCGGCAGCATCTGCTTTTCAATGATGTCATAAAGCGACTGCACCTCGATCTTGTCCTGCAGCGCCGAATCGCTGTAGCTTTCACCCCGTCCGATCGCCCATCCAACATTCGGATCAAGCGCAAATCCTTCAACCCACCATCCATCCAGAATCGAGCAGTTCAACACCCCGTTAGCCGCCGCCTTCATACCGCTCGTGCCCGATGCTTCATAAGGCCGCCGCGGCGTGTTAAGCCACACATCCACGCCCTGCACCAGATACCGCGCCACGTTCGTATCGTAATTCTCGACGAAAACCATCCGCCGCCGCACGTTCGACTGCCGCGCAAACTGCACAATTGCGCGAATCAATTCCTTCCCTTCGTGATCCGCCGGATGCGCCTTTCCCGCAAAGACAAACTGGATCGGCCGCTTGGTGTCCTCCAGAAGTTTGCGAAGCCGATCCGGCTCCTGCAGCAGCAGCGCCCCGCGCTTGTACGTCGCAAATCGCCGCGCAAATCCGATAGTCAATGCCTCCGGATCAAGCACTTCATCCGCCGCCGCCACATCATCAAACGAACCGCCACGCCTGGTAAGCTGATCCTTCAGCGTCTGCCGCACCCACCCAACCAGCCGCTCGCGGCTGCGCTCATGCGCGCGCCAAAGCTCCTCGTCCGGCACCTGCGCCACGCCTTCCCACACGCTCTGGTCTGTCGGGTCGCTCAACCATTTGCCCGGCAGATATCGATCCAGCACAAAGCTGATCTCCGGCGATATCCACGATCGAATATGAATCCCGTTGGTCACATGCTGAATCGGCACCTCCGCCGCCGGCACGCCCGGCCAGAGGTTGTGCCACATCTTCCGCGACACCTCCTCGTGCAGATTACTCACCGCGTTGGTGCTGTCCGCCAGACGAATCGCCGCCACCGCCATCGAAAATCCCTGCTTCTTGTCCGAAACATTCTCCCGCCCCAGCGCCAGAAATCCCTCATCGTCCAGCTTCAGTGCCGGAATGTATTTCTTGAAAAACTTCAGCATCGTTTCCGGCGAGAACATGTCGATCCCCGCCGGCACCGGCGTATGCGTCGTAAACAGATTCGTCGCCATCACGATCTGCCGCGCCTCGTCAAAGCTCATCGCCGGCTTCGCTTCGAGCAGCATGCGGATGCGCTCCAGCGCCAAAAACGCCGAGTGTCCCTCGTTCATGTGAAAAAGCCGCGGCGCAACATTCATCGCCTCCAGCGCCCGTACTCCCCCGATGCCCAGCACAAGCTCCTGCTTGATCCGCAAATCGGTCCCGCCCCCATAAAGCCGCGCCGTGATGTCCCGGTCGGCCGGCGCGTTCTCCTGCAGATTCGTATCCAGCAGATAAAGCGGTATCCGCCCCACATTCGCCCGCCACACCTTGCAGAACACCGCGTTGTCCGGCATGTCAATCCGCACATGCACCGCCGACCCATCGGTATGCCGCATCGGCTCAACCGCCAGATTGTAAAAATCCAGTTCCGGATACGATTCCTGCTGCCATCCGTCCGCCGACAGATATTGCTGGAAATATCCATTGCGATAAAGCAGCCCCACCGCCACCAGCGGCAGCGCAAGCTCGCTGGCGCTCTTCAGATGATCGCCCGCCAGAATCCCCAGGCCCCCCGAATAAATCGGCAATGATTCATGTATCCCAAATTCCGCCGAAAAATAAGCCACCAGCTTCTCGCCCGTCGCCTCGGGGCTTGCGTTCGGATGCGCCTTCTTAAACCAGCCCGCCTCTTCAATGTTCTTGCGAAACGCATCGTGTACCCGCGTCAGGTGCGCCAGATACCCATCGTCCTTCGCCGCCTCCGCCAGCTTGCTCTGATCGATGGACCCAAGCAGCTTCACCGGGTTGTGATAAACCACATCCCACAGCCCCCGATCCAGCCGCCGAAACAGCTCCACCGCATCCGGATGCCAAACCCACCACAGATTGTTCGCCAGCTCCAGCAGCGGCTGCAGCGGCTCCGGAAGATCGGGAAACACCTGAAACGATCGAATAGTGGCAGACGAAAATTCGCTCATGAGCAAACACCTTAAAGGGAATCCTGGATTCTGATGGCCAATCCAAATACCGCATTTCCCGGCCATCAGTCGCCGGAACGTACAAACCGAGATTGAACCAAATTGCGGATCGAGACCATCCACCCAACCCAAAAGCGCGGTATCCGCGGATCATACGAAGTTATCGAATCGGTTCAAACCGCCCCTCCATCCCGCCCATTGCTCTGCCCCCAAAATGCAAGAGCGCATCTCTCACTCCACGCCAGCCAAATTCGTGTCCGCATCAAGCGATGCGCGAGAGCGGTCGGCACGAAATTCTTGGGAAATCCCCTGAATTGCTGATATAATTAGGATATGGCCCCGTCCGTCGTCAGCGTCAACAAGAATGTTCAGGGCGGCACGCCTTGCTTTGCCGGCACGCGTGTGCCCGTCGCGTCCCTGTTCGATCACCTCGAAACCGGCCGCACCATCGACTACTTCGTCAGCCAATTCCCCAGCGTCACGCGAGAACAAGCCATCGCGTTGCTCGAAGAAGCCAAAGCGCGAACCGAAGATGCCAGACTGGTGAAGGCGTGAGAACCCGTTGACGCGATGAAGCTACTTCTCGACGGGGAAATTCTACGGGGTCGGGAGTCTTTGACGAAGGTTTCGACTTGTGGTAGTCATCTGCGGATGCCAAGACGACTCAGAATCTCCACGGGCGGCCTTGCTTATCACGTCATCAATCGCGCTGCCGGGCGAGGGCGGCTGTTCGATGGTGAGGAGGACTACCTGGCGATGGAGCGGATCATCGAGCGCACCTGGCAGCGCCTGCCCATTCGCATCGTCACCTTTTGCCTGATGCCCACCCACTGGCATCTGGTGCTCTGGCCGAAGGAGGATGGCCAATTGAGCGAGTTCCTGCGGCTGCTGACGGTGACGCACACGCAGCGCTGGCACGCCCATCGCCACTCGGCCGGCACGGGGCCGGTGTATCAGGGGCGGTTCAAGAGCTTTCCCATCCAGCAGGATGACCACTTCCTTACAGTCTGCCGATATGTCGAGCGCAATC
>JBBQCK010000205.1:0-5578 GCA_038318605.1 Tepidisphaerales bacterium
GGCGGCGAAAAAGTCGAGTCCACGGTGTCCGGCGGTGTAACGATGCGCATTAGTCGGGGCGCGCAGGCGACGCTCATCAGCGCCTCCGCGCCAAATACCGGGCAGGGGAGCGCCGACGAATTGCAGCGGCTTGCGACGCGGGTTTATCGCGCGGTTCGCCGTGCGGTGGATGGATCAAACCATCCGCACATTGTGCGGATGTGGAATTGGATTCCTGCGATTCATCGGCAGCTCTGCGGCGACCAGAACTGTTACATGGTATTCAATGCCGCGAGGTTTGCCGCCATGAGGGAGTGGTTTGGCGGCATCGACGCGATTGCGGTGTGCGCGCCGGCGGCTTCGGGCGTCGGCAGCGAGAGTGGTGCGCTGGTGGTTCAGGCGATGTCGATGGCGCGGCCGGGCGACTCAGTTGGCAATCCACGTCAGTCGCCGGCGTGGCAGTATTCGCGCGACTATGGATTGCGGCCGCCCTGCTTTGCGAGGGCGACGCGCGTCCGAGGCATAGAGCCGGTGCTTTTTATTTCCGGCACGGCGGCCATTCTGGGCGAACAGAGCCGCTATGTCGGCGATCTGGCGGCGCAGTTTGAATTGACGCTGGAAAACCTGCGGCAGGTGATCATCGCGGGCGATGTTGACTGCGGCTTAGAGCCACTGAATGCCGTGCGTCAGGCACGCGTTTACATCGCGCGGCCGGCCGATCTGGCGAATGTCAAACGATGGACGCGTAATGCATTCCGAACTGATGCCGATCTGCAATTTTGTCGTGCGGATCTTTGCCGGGCCGACCTGCTGGTGGAAATCGAGGCGGCGGCGTGGAGTGGGGAATCGCGGAAGGAATGACATGGCGCAAGCGGGCAGCGATTACGACGTGATCATTCTCGGCGGCGGGCCGGGCGGCGCGACGGCGGCGATGATTTTGGCGCGGGCCGGACATCGCGTTTGCGTCGTCGAAAAAGAATCGCATCCGCGATTTCACATCGGCGAATCAATTCTGCCGCGCAATATGGTTTTGCTTCGAGAACTTGGGTTGCAGGACAAATTGAAGTCCCTGCCGCACACGGTGAAGCTCGGGGCGGAATTTGGATTTGGCAACGATCCGAAGACGATGAAATTTCAGTTTACCGATGGGCTTCTTCCGGGGTTGGCGGTATTCAACATCGAGCGGGCGGTATTTGACAAAATGTTGATCGACGAAGCGCGGGCTGCCGGCGCCGACGTCATGGAGCAAACGGCGGTAACGCGCATTGACCGGCTGGATAAAGACGGCGCGGAGGTGCTTGTTCGCAGCGCCGGCGATACAAAAGATCGCGCGATTCGCGGGAAGGTGGCGATCGATGCGTCCGGCCACAGCACGTTGATTGGCCGACACATGAAGACGCGGCGAAATTTCAATGACCCGCATCTGCAGAAAGTCGCGTATTTTGAGCACTTTCAAAATGTCGAGCGACTTGCCGGCGAGCAGGCAGGACATCCGAGCGTCATCATGGCTGAGGAGGGATGGTTCTGGCTCATTGCGCTGAATGAGACCACGAGCAGTGTTGGATTTGTCACGCGGCCATCGTTCACCAGGGATTTGGGCGTAGCGCCGGGTCGGCTGCTTCGGTGGGCGATTACGCGATGTCCGATAGTGCGCGAGCGAATGAAACGTGCAACCGGGCCGATCGAAAATCGCGTGTTGGCGGATTTCAGTTATACCTGCACGCCATTTGCCGGACCCGGGTATTTTCTGGTTGGCGATGCGGGGTGCTTTCTCGACCCGATTTTTTCAACAGGTGTGACACTGGCGATGGTCGGGGCGCAGGAGGCGGCGCGGCTCGTTCACGAGATGCTCAGCGGGCGAATGAAGGCGAGCGTGGCGCAGCGGCGATTCGCGCAATTCATCGATGGAAGCACGGCCGTATTTTGGCGGCTGATTCGCGGGTTTTATCGCCAGTCGTTTCGCGAACTATTCATGGAAGGGCAGGGTCCGTTGAGCGTACATCGTGCGGTCATCTCGACGCTCGCGGGGCAGGTTTTTCCGAGACCGGCTTGGGCGCTGCGGTGGCGGCTTCGCATGTTCGATATCGACGTGTGGTTACAGCAATATCTCGCGCTGGCGCCGCGCCGCGCTCCGTTTTTTCTCCAGCAGGAGCCGCCGATCGAGTGGGTTGCCGCGCCGTCGCCGGTGGCGACATGAGCGATCTCGAAGCCGATTCGTGGCAGTTGATTCAGCGCCTGCTACGGCATGGCCGCGAAACGCCGCATCGCGTCGCTTTTGCCGACGCAGCCGGCGAATCAATCGATTACGCTGCGCTGTACCACGCAGTGCGGCGCCTGACTTTGAAGATTGCCGGTGAGTTTCGCGAGCGGGATATACATGCGGCTCGACCGGTGGTTTTATTGCGATGCCGCAATCGTGTTGCGTTTCCGGTCTGGTTTTTGGCGCTCATTGCTTCTGGCATTGACGTATTGGCAGTTTCAGATCATCTGGCTGCTGCTGAACTCGAACACATTTTGGAACGTACCGGCGCGGCCGCGATTGTGGACGACCGGCGCGATGGCGCGACGAATCTGGACGGCGGCGCATGTTGTTTGCCGCTGAATTGGGCGATGGATCTAGACATTAATGTGCGGACCGATTCAATGGACGCTGGAAGGTTTTCAGCGGTGTCGCCCGGGTCGCTGCTTTTGTGCAGTTCAGGTACGACGGGCCGGCCGCGAATTGTGCGGCGATCATCGCATTCGCTCGATTCAGTCAGCCAGGCAATGGTCGGGGCGATCGGGTTTCGCCCAAATGATGTGGTGCTGGCGGCGGTACCGCTGAGTCATTCTTATGGCATCGAGCACGGGCTGCTTGCGCCGATTTGGGCGGGGTCGAGCGTGCGGCTCTGTGATGGTCTGGATTTGCCCGTCATCGCACCGGCGTTGAGCGGCGCGACTATATTCCCGGCCGTTCCGTCGATGATCGAAATGCTGGCACAGGTTGCCGACAGCGAGCTGCAGGCGAAAAATCTGCGATGCGCATACTCGGCCGGCGGGCCGCTTCCGCCGGCGGTTGCAGTGCGATTTTTCAAACGATTTGGCATTCACGTGGGCCAGGTATATGGCATGACAGAAATCGGTTCAGTGACATACGCCGACGCCACCAACGGCGCGCCGCCGCCGGGATGTGTGGGCATGCCGATGCGCGGCGTGCGGATTCGCATTGCCGCCGCCGATGGCGCGCCCGCCGCGCCGGGCGAAGAAGGCGAGGTCGCCGTGTCGGCAGGGTCGATGCTCGATGGATACCTCGGCGAAGCGGCTGATTTCGTCAACGGATATTTTCCGACGGCGGATTTGGGAAGAATCGATCCGTCCGGCCGGCTATACATCACCGGCCGAGCGCGATTGCTGATTGACAGCGGAGGATTAAAGGTGAATCCCGCGGAGATTGAGGCCATTATCGCTCAACACGCAGCCGTTCGCGAATGCGCGGTGGTCGCAGTACGACAGTCGGACACGGTTCAACGAATTCGAGCAGTAGTCGTCGCTCAAAGCGGTGTGGCCGGCGCGACCGCCGATGAAATCCGGCGCTGGACGCGCCTGCACCTCGCCGCGCACAAAGTCCCGCGAATCGTCGAGTTCGTTGAAGCGCTGCCGCGCACTGCCGCTGGAAAAGTTGATCGCCGCGCGCTGGAGGCACAATGATTCGTGTTTTTGTCACACTCATTTTATTGCCAATTGCCGCGCTTCCCGGCTGTCGTAAGTCGCATGTTGAGACGATTCCGCAGTATTCGCCCATGCTGTCCGGTGCGGCGCTCGGCATCATGCGGCAGCGCGCGGCATCGATCGAAAGTGTGCGCGGAAGTGGAACCATCACGCTCACCGACCAGCGCGGCAATTCGGCTCGGCTGGATGGGGCGTTTGTACTGGCGCCGCCCGATCGGGCGCGCGTGCGGGCGTGGAAGTTTGGCCAGGCAGTCTTGGATGTGACGCGCACGGCCGACGGCGTCTGGATCTACCTGCCCCGGGAAAAAGATGGCGACGCCTCCGACCTTCGCGCCGCGGCCGGCCGGGCGAGCGACGCCATAAGCCAATGGCTCGACCTCGTCGCGATGCGATTAGCCGCCTTCGATAGGCCGGCGGAGGTGGTTGGCGACACATGGATCTATTCCAGCACTGACGCTGATGGAAACACGACGCGATGCCAGATCGATCGCGCGACGCTGACGGTGCGAAAGTTCTCGATCGTCGATGCCGGTGGCGTCGAACATCTTAAGTTAACGCTAGGGGAGTATGAGACGCTTGGTGATGTCGTCTGGCCGACGCGCATGGAGGCCATTTCACCGAACGGCGAAATCTTGATTGAATCGAGTGATCTCGGTCTGAATGACGGGCCCGAAGGCGCATTCGTGCCGCCGAGCAGGGGGGTCAAGGTTCGATGAATCGATTGCTCGATGCACCGGCGGTTCGGCCGGGCTGGTGGCTGCTGATTACCGGCGCGGTTACCGCCGCCTCGCTGCTGCTTTTGCTGCGCCTCAAGCCCGAGGCATCGCTTCAAGGACTGCTCGATCCAGATGACCGCGCCGTAGTTGCGATGGGCCATGTGCTTAACGATTTCCCAGTGATCAACGAATTACAGGTGCTGGTCACACTGCCCGGAAGCGGTCGATCGATTTCGCAATCGCGGGCCGAGCTTGACGAGGGCCAGAAGCAATTGGGGGCGTTCGCCGAACGCTTCAGTGATGCGGTGCAGCGAGATTCAGAGGCAAAAAGTCAGATCGCCACCGTTCGATTTCGCGGGGATGCGGATTTCGGCGCATTTTTTCAGGAAGTCGTCGCGCCGGCGGGGCTTTATTACCTGAGCGATATTCAATTAGCGGCCGCCCGCAAGCGCCTGACTCCGGAGGGAATGGCCCGGCAATTGGCGCTGGATCGCCGGCGGCTGGCGCTTCCCGGGCCGGCGGCCGGGGCGTTGGCACGCGCCATGGCGCGCGATCCGCTGGGGTTATACGAATTTCTCCCGCGAGCGTCGGCGCCAATAGGCGGCGATTCCCATGCCGAAGACGTTGATTCCAAACCAAGTTTGCTGCTGTCGCCGGATCGCCGAAGTCTGTTGATCCGCGTTGCCGGATCGCAATCGCCTTCCGATTTCAACTTTGCCCGCCGTCTCACCGCAACCGTCCATCGCCTCGCCGACGCCCAAAACAGCGACCATCTCCGAATTGATGTCGCCGGATCGTATGCCATGGCCGCCCACAGCGCCGAGCGCATCCAGGCCGATGCGGTCTCGGATGTCATCTCCACCGTGCTCGGCCTCATCGTTTTGTTTTTGATCGCCTGCCGCCGGCCAATCCGTCTGTTTGCGTTTGCATTCTTGCCGGTCGCGGCGGGTCTGCTCTGGGGGTTCGGGCTGTACGCGATCTTCCGCCAGACAATCACGCCGCTCGCGGCCATTGTCGGCGGCACACTCGGCGGCATCGGGCTCGATTACACCGTTCACTATCTCACCCATTATCAGGAAGTCCGCGCCAGCCGACCGAGTGCCGTTGCCGCGCTCATCGAAACGTCGCGGCTGATTTTTCGCCCGTCGCTGGCGGCGTGGATTACCTCCGTCATC
>JBBQCK010000206.1:0-5578 GCA_038318605.1 Tepidisphaerales bacterium
CTTCCTTGAACTTCTCCCGCACCTTCTCAACTTTCGGCAGCGCCCATTGCATCACATACGGATGCGCGGGGTTCTGGCGGACAAAATCCTGGTGATAATCCTCGGCCGCGAAGAATTTCGTCAGCGGCTCCACCGTCGTAACGATCGGCTTGTCAAACGCCTTACTATCAGTCAGTTGCGCGATGTACGCCTCAGCCACCTTGCGCTCGGCATCGTCGGCGACGAAAATCGCTGATCGATATTGCGTGCCATGGTCCGGGCCTTGGGCGTTTTTAGTAGTCGGATCGTGGGTGGTGAAAAAGACACGCAAAAGTTCGCCATAAGTGATTTTCGACGGGTCGTAAGTAATGCGGACGGCCTCGGCGTGGTTGGTATCACCATCGCAAACCTGCCGATAGGTGGCGGTGTCGGCGTTGCCGCCGGCATAACCGCTGGTGACATCCGACACGCCGTCGAGCTGCTCGTAAATCGCCTCGACGCACCAGAAACATCCGGCCGCAAAAACGGCGGTTCGCTCGGCCGGTTGGGTCGCGGGCTGCGACGCCGGTGCGGGCAGATCAGCAGTGGGTTTGGGAAGATCCTGAGCTGCCTTCGCCGGCCGATCGCACGCTGCCCCGAAGATACTGGCAAAAGCCATCACAAACGCCGCCTTTCGCAAAAAATACATGATATTGACCCTTCGTCAGGGTTGGCAAACGATGAAGTCGTCTAACGACGAATCCTATGCAGCACAACCGTTCAGGGGGCGGATTTGTTCCCACGCGTGCCAGCGCCCACAAGCAGGAAATTGCTGACTTTGCGTAGCGCGACATCGTGTCGAACTGCGCACCGGCGCGCCATGAGACCGGTTGGTGAGGCGGGCGAGCCCGCACGATCCGGCCGTGCGGCTGCTCCCTCGTGGGCGGCTACAAAACCGTTTCGATTGAATCGAGCACGTCGCTGTTATCGACCGTCGCGGTATCGTTGCCGTTTCCGCCGGTGACATCGTCGGAGACGCCATCCTTGGCGAAGAAACGATCATTGCCTTCGCCGCCTTCGAGTTCGTCGAAGTCTGCGCCGCCGTTGAGTGTGTCATCGCCGTCGCCGCCGCGCAGCGTGTCAACGCCCGCCAGGCCCGACAGTTTGTTGTTCAAGGCCGATCCGGTGATCAGATCGTTGCCGCTACCGCCGGAGACGTTTTCCACATCCACCAAAACATTATCCCCTTCACTGGTGATTTGGATCACCTGTGGCGGGCCGCTGATGACAGCAGCGGTGAATGCGCCGTCATTGGCGACGCCGTCGAGCGAAACATCCAGGTCGTTGGTTCGTTTGGAATAGTCGGCGATGTCAATTCCGTCGCCGCCGCTCATCCAGTCGGCACCCGCGCCGCCATCGAGTCGATCGTTGCCAACGCCGCCGAGGAGCTTGTCGTCGCCGCCATAACCCAGCAGCGTGTCATCGCCATCGTCGGCATATGCACCGCCGAAGAGAGAATCGTTCCCGACGCCGCCGATGAGCATGTCGTTGCCCTTTCCGCCATCCATCAACACGCCGGGCATACCTGCGCCGGCGGTGATGACGTCGTCGCCGTTGTCGCCTGTGATCACAACCTTGTTGATGCCCGCGACAGCGAAAAGCTGGGTGGTTTTGCCGTTGACGTTGGAGATGACCACCTTGTACTGGCTGCCAACCTTGGTCAGGGTGATCGTGTCGGCGAGGCTGGTGCCATCGACGTTTAACACGCCACCGGAAACGCCGGTGACGCCGGTCAGAAAGGTGCGATGCTCGAGCGCTTCGATGTGGTGGGCCATGCGGTTCTCCGGGTAATCCGATTTTTCTAACGGCCAGTGCGATGCCGCAAGTCGTAAGAATCGGACGTTCTGCGGGAAAACTTGAACGGCGCGGGAGAATCAGCGGTTTTCGCTGAGGATGGGCAATTGTACGCCGACACTTTGGTCTTTTCCGTCGTCCAAACCGGGTGCGGCGCCGATGAATTGTTTGTCGATTTTACGCACGTTGCGCACCGGCGGATGCGCAACCGGAGCCTGGTCGGGGGCGTCGGCGCCGTCATGGCGCTTCAGGACATTGTAATATTGGTCGCGCTGCGCAGGAATCCAGCCCGCATCGCGAATGAGGCGGCAGATTTCCCGCTCTTCGAGCTTGTAAGTCGCCCCGGCGGCGCTGACGACGTTTTCTTCCATCATCACCGAACCCATGTCGTTTGCGCCGAAAAAGAGCGCAAGCTGGCCGATCTTCGGACCCATGGTGACCCACGAGCTTTGCAGCGAGTTAATGTTGTCGAAATAGAGCCGGGCGATCGCCAGCGTGCGCAAATATTCATCCGCCCCCGCCATGCGCACGACCCGGCCACGCAGAACGTCTTCGTTGGTGCTTTCGTCAAAAGGACCGTAGGTCGCTTCATTCCATTCACGGGCGCGGCCGAGCGGCGTGTTTTCGCGCTGGAACGGCCAGTGGATGAACGCTGTGTAAGAACCGAAAGCGTTCGCGCCGGACGCTTCGGCGTAAGGCGATTTCTCGAACACGCCGGGATGCCGTGCCGCCACCTCATCGCGCAGCGCCGCATCCGCGCCGCCCGTCCGCGCGTAATCCTGCATGTCGCGCAGGGTGCTCATATGTTCGATGCGCTCGCGGGCGAATTCGATGTGCCCGATCAGCATCGTGCAGCTCGTGTTCATTCCCTCTTCGTGCGCCACGCGCATCACGCGCAGCCAGTCGTCGCCGGTGCATTTGCCGATGCCGATACGCCGGCGCACGCGTGGCGCGAAAATCTCGCCGCCACCGCCGGGAATCGTCGCCAGGCCGGCCGCCTTCAGTCGGCGGATGACCTGCCGGACATCCATGTTGAAAAACCGCTCGAACTCCACGAATTCCGGCGGGCTGAAGGCGTGGATGTGAATCGTCGGGAATGTCGATTTAATGAATCGAAGCAGGTCTTCGTAATATTCAATCGGAAGACGGTCGTTCATTCCTCCCTGCATCAAAATCTGCGTGCCGCCGATGGCAACCAGTTCGGCGATTTTCGCGCCGATCTGGGCGTGGGTCAGCGTATAGCTGTCGGCATCCTCATGGTCGCGCCGAAAAGCGCAGAAGGTGCATTTGGCGGTGCAGATGTTGGTGTAATTGATGTTGCGGTCGATGACGTATGTGCGGTAGTCGGCGGGGTGCATCCGCTGAGCAGCGGCGTGCGCCCATTGGCCCAGATCGTGCAGATCGGCCTCGAAATGGAGCTCGAGCGCCTCTGCGTCGGTAAGGCGGGTGCGGCCTTCGATGATGGGATCGATATCGAAAGAGAGCTTTGCCATTTGATCTGCCGCCGAAAAATCGCCAGCGGCTCAATTATCCTATGGATCGCCGGTCGGTGGGAAAGGCCGGCGGCGTGCAGGCGTGCGCCTTCACGGCATTTGAAAACCCGCGAGCGCCGATTCAGGTTCGGCGCGCCTGCGCCAGAACCGTATGCGATTTGATTCGGGAGCGTTGTAGTTTTGAAGTGATTCACTTTTTTCCGGACACCGTAAGCAGCAAGGTCCGGATAAAAATAGGTGGCCGTTTCCCTGAGATTCTCGACCGTAACGTCGGCTATAATTGCGGTATATGCTGGTGCTTACCAGACAAAAAGATGAGACGATCATGATCGGCGACAACGTCGAGGTGACGATCGTCGATATGCGCGGCGACAAGGTGCGTCTGGGGATCACCGCCCCGCGCGCGGTGCAGGTGCATCGCAAAGAGGTATACGACGCCATTCGTCGTGAAAACCGGTCTTCAAGCAAGATCAGCGCCAACGATGTGCCTCAGCTTGGCAACGTAACCGCCGGCGGTAAGCCCGCGCCCACCGCCGACCCTTTTCTTCGCGCCGCCATCGACGAGGCGAGCCTGGGGTTGAAAGAGGGTGGCCTGCCGATCGGATCGGTTCTGGTGCGTGGCGGCAACATCATTGGCCGGGGGCACAACCGCCGCGTGCAGCAGGGCGATCCAATGGCCCACGCCGAAATTGACTGCCTCAAAAATGCCGGCCGGCAGAAGACCTACCGCGACACGGTACTTTATTCGACCCTGATGCCCTGCTTCCTTTGCAGCGGCGCGGTAGTGCAGTTCGGCGTGCCGAAGGTTGTCGTGGGCGAGTCGATCAATTTCAAATCACACCCGCAGTTCATGCGCTCGCACAACGTCGAGGTTGTGGACCTGAACGATTCCGAATGCATCGAGATGATGCGCCGGTTTATCGAGGAGCATCCCGAGCTTTGGAACGAAGATATTGGGCGGTAATCGGTGTGGGAACTTGGTATAATTCCTTCGATGATTTCCCGCCTGGCGCGTACCCCGACACTTGAAGCCGACATCGCCCTTGGGGTGAGACTTGCGCATATGCAGGGAAGAGAAATCAGTCCTGCCGACGTCATTCGCGTGCTCAATGAGGCCCGCGTCAAATATGTTTTGGTTGGTGCCCATGCTGCAAACGGCTACACCGGAAACCCACGCGCAACCGTCGATGTCGATCTAATTGTGCAATTTCCAAAGAAAGCTGCCGAAGCTGTTGCACGGGCGTTCCCCAATCTCGAGCGGCACGACCTTGAGGTCGTGATCCGCTTCATGGACGGAACCCGCGAAGCAATCGACCTGATGAAACCCACAGGTTCATCGCTTTGGCCCGAACTGCTCGCGGAGGCGCGCGAAGTGACGATCAATGGCGCCAAGGTCCGGATACCATCTGTTGAAGGGGTGTTGGCCGCCAAGTTTGCGGCGCTGGTTTCACAGTATCGCGCCTATGAAGACAAACTGATTGATGCCGGCGACTTCATCAAGATTGCAAAGGCCGTGGCTACCGTTCATGAAGCCCGGCTCTCGCAGCTCGGCGATCTGGTCCACCCCGAAGGCGGGAAAGAATTGCTTCAGCATGTCGCTGATGCCCGTGCGGGACGGCGGCTACAGCTTTAGCGGGCGGGTCGCTACAATCCTTCACCGTTAGGAACCTGTTCGTGCGCCGTTGCGGCGCGCCAGGATCTTTTTACTGTGTCATTGATCGACTCCATTCTCTCGCCTGATGGCGCCGTTGCCCGGCGCATGGGGGATCGTTACGAATTTCGGCCGCAGCAGCTCGAAATGGCCCACGCCATCGAGCACGCGCTCAACGAGCCATCGCACCTTATGGTTGAAGCCGGCACCGGCGTTGGCAAGTCTTTTGCCTACCTTCTGCCGGCCATCGACTACGCCGTCCGCCAGCGCAAACGCATCGTCATTTCCACCCACACCATCGGCCTTCAGGAACAACTGATCCACAAGGATATCCCCCTGTTGCAGGCGGTCTATCCCGATGAGTTCAGTGCGGTGCTGGTCAAGGGGCGCTCCAACTACCTTTGCCTGCGCCGTTTGGAAAAAGCTTCGACGCGGATGCATTCGCTCTTCGATGACGACCGCAAGCGACATTCGCTGGCGACAATTGAAAACTGGTCGCGCAAGACCACCGACGGATCGCTGGCCGACCTTCCGCAGCAACCCGAGGGCGAAGTGTGGGATAAGGTGGCCGCCGAGCATGGCAATTGCCTTGGCAAGCAGTGCCGCCATTACGAACATTGCT
>JBBQCK010000207.1:0-5571 GCA_038318605.1 Tepidisphaerales bacterium
GAAATCGCTTCGAGAACCAGCCATCTAAACCAGCCAACAACCACAACGACTATTCGCCGAAGTGAAAATCAACCAATAAAAACAACCAGTCCCCGCGATCTACAAGAACCAAGACCTCTGCTATTCAATTGTCAAAGAGCGATTCGGCTTCAATCCAAGCCTCGCGGCTGAAAATCAGCACAAATCCCGCCAAACGCGGGTGAGTGGGTCGGGCAAAAAGCCGGCCAACTCATTCGAGTTCGGCAAATCGATTCCCGGAGCGGACTTCATCGCTCTGCGGGCGGGCGGCCGGTTCGCTCCGGCAACCCTCTGGTTTTCAGTGGGACTCGGGCGAGCTCAGCGTGCGGAAACAAAATTGATATTCACCAAGCTCGACTTCCTTCTGACAGGTGTGACTGTGCTGACGTCTTATTTCGCGTTCAACCCGCTTTGTTCCTTAATCGCGGGTTGGGAAGTATAGGGCACACACATGCCGCGTCAAGCGGCCGGAGAAAAAATTGTGAGTTGTGAACAGCGCGGTCGACTACCGCAATGATAGCGAGATCTACCGCCGCCGATAAAGTCTCTCGACAGGGAGAAAGTACACCGTCGGTTTCAACGCGGCAGCTTTCGGGTGAGGCTGCGGAGTTGCGGCCGATGCGCATCCCTTCGCGCAGCACGACCCAAGCCGGCTTTTTGCGCCGCGCAGCGTGCCGATCGCCTGCCGCAATACGAACGCAAAGCATGCGACGACAAGTGACAGAACGAGGATATGCTGTATCCAGATGGACATTTTTGGCTCAGTCAGCGAAGCATAACCACAGATGCGGCTACGTCAGAAAATCCCTGATCGCAAAGAACGTTTCAGCAAGATCAGGCAGCGCGACAGAATCTGCTTCAGGCAAAACGCGGTGGCCGGCATATGCCCAGGCGTCGCCGCGCTCAGAGTCCGGTGCGGGATTGGCAAATACCTCCAGTACCCGCTCATCAAGATTCAATATCCAATATTCCCTCACACCGGCGGCCGCGTAAATTGATGCCTTTCGACGATCCAGGCTCAAGGTTGTATCGCTGATCTCCACTGCCAGGATCAGCGTTGAGGGATGATCGGTGTAATCCGCCATCGGCCGCTCCGCGACCGCGATATCCGGCTCCGGCTGCGAAATCGTGCCGACATTCAGCGGCGCCTGCGATCGAACCCATCGATCCGCCCCATAGGCGGACTGCAACAGGTTTGTCATTCGCCAGACCGCTTTTACATGTCGATGTCCCTGCGGCGGCATCTCAATGATCTCCCCTTCAATTAGCTGGACGCGCTCATCGTCGAAAAGACCGCTGGCAGCAGCCCGATTGTACTCGGTCAGCGTCCACTTGCGCACGCGAGGTTCGGCCAGCGGCGACGCGATCATAAATACATTATACCCGGCGGTCGGACTCCACGCGCTCAGAGATGGCTGCCAATCTGAAATACGATCAGACACGCCACGTACGCCAGGCCGTTCATGTAGAGCAGCATGAAGATCGGCCAGCGCCATCCCCCTGTTTCGCGGCGGACGATTGCGACGGTGCTGGTGCACTGCAATGCCAGCACGAACCACACGAGCAGACTCACACCTACGAGCGGCGTCCAGACCGGCTTGCCGTTGGCGTAATGATCAGCGCGCATGGCGGTGGAAAGATCGGCCGTCTCGTCGCCCGGATCGCCGACGCTGTAAACGATACCCATTGTGCTGACAAAAACTTCCCTCGCCGCGAAAGCGCCGACCAGTCCGACGCCCATTTTCCAGTCAAAACCCAGCGGCCGAAGCGTCGGCTCGACCAGATGCCCCAGCCTGCCGGCGATGGAGTGGCGAAGCTGCTCGCCACAGGAAACCTTGGCGATCTCATCATCAAGCGCCGACTGCTTGTACGCATCGCCAGCATGCACGGCGCTATATTGCAATGTCACTTGCTGATCGATGGACGCTCGTCGCTCGGGCGAAAGTGTCGGGTAATACGTCAGCGCCCACAACAACACACTCAGGCAGAAAATCACCGTGCCGGCCTTTGCAAGAAACGCATAGGTGTTGGACCAGACCTGCCGGATAATCTGCCGCGGCTGGGGGGCCTTGTAGCTCGGCATTTCAAGGATAAAGGCGGCCGATCCCCCCTTCAGCAGCGTGCGCCGAAACAGCCAAGCCGTTCCTGCGGCCGCGACCACGCCCAGCGCATACAGGCTCAGCATGATGCCCGCCTTTGATAGCGCGCCCTTTGAGGCAAACAGCGTCCCGATAAGCAGCGTGTAGACCGGCAGCCGAGCGCTGCAGCTCATGAATGGAGCAATGAAAATCGTCGCGAGGCGATCCTTGCGATTTTCAATGGTGCGCGTCGCCATAATCCCGGGAATCGCGCACGCGAAGCTGCTCAGAAGCGGAATAAAGCTTTTACCGTGCAGCCCCACGCGCGACAGCAGGCGATCCATCAGAAACGCCGCGCGGGCGAGATAACCGCTGTCTTCCAGAATGGCCAGAAACAAAAACAACAGCGCGATCTGCGGCACGAAGACCACCACCGAACCGACGCCCGCAAAAATACCATCGCTGACCAGATCCTTCAGCGGCCCGTCGGCCATGTGAGAGGTAATCAGGATGCCAAGCCAGCCGACCGCGGCCTGTATGCCATCCATGATCGGTGCGGCTGCCCAGAACAGCGTGACGAACAGCGATCCCATGATGGCCGCGAAGATGATCAGTCCCCAAACCTTGTGAATCAGCACCGCATCAACGCGATCGGAAAGATTTCTCGCCCGCGCTGTTTCGTAGGGCAAAAGCGATGCTTCCGTCGCGGCGCTTCCCATGGCCGCGAGTTCTTCAAGTGTCGCAGTGGCGCCGGCCGCAACCAAATCGATCCATCGATAATGCGCCTCGATGTCCGCCTGCATCGGATCGATACCAAGTTGCGCTAGTCTGGCGCTTGCGCCATCCACCAGCGATTTCACGGGCGGACTCGAATTTATCTCATAGATAGGCCCGGCATGATCGCCAATCAGCAATCGCTCGGCCGTCGCCTGACAGCGGACGAGCCGCCCGGCCGCGGCGGTTGCGCCTGCGTCTGCCTGCGGCTCATCGGCAAGAATCGAAAGCCCACCACCGACCAGTGCGATTTCATCCTTCATCGCCTGCGGCAAAGGCCAGTCAGGCATCGGCGCTACGCGCGCCGACAACAGCGCCAACTTCAACGCCTCAATCCCCACGCGTTTATGCCCGATGACGGGGACGATCGGCAGCCCAAGTTTTCTCTCAAGCGCGGCCGGGTCAACATGCCGCCCGCGCCGCTCGGCGACATCCATCATGTTCAGCGCAATGACCATTGGCCGGCCGAGTTCGATCAACTGGCTGACGAGATAAAGATTCCGCTGAAGGTTGCTTGCATCAACAACCACGACAACGACATCAGGCGGCGCCGTGTCCGCGCGCAGGCCGCGCAGCACTTCCATCGCGACCGCTTCATCTGGCGAGCGGCTGACAAGGCTGTAGGCGCCGGGAAGATCAATAACCGTCGCCCATTGGCCCGGTCTCTGTGCGTGGGGAATCGTGCGGGCAGGCGTTTCGGCAGGAAAGGGAATCCAGCATCGTCCCGTCTTTTTTTCGACGGTTACACCGGGATAGTTGGCAACCTTCTGCCGCAGTCCGGTCAGCGCGTTGAAGATTGTCGTTTTTCCGCTGTTGGGATTTCCCGCCAGCGCGACGATGAGTCCTTTTTTTTCCGAATCGCCCGGAGGTGGGGCGGGTGAGCGAGCGTTGTCAGAATCGCAGCACGCGGACATTTTTCAAATCCAGATACAATTCGATCAAAACCGCGACGCGGCTATCGGCTTGTCAACTGAGTCATTGTTGTAAAGAGCTGGATCGATCAAGCGCCCAGAGTGATAACCTGAGGCTGCTCGGCGGGCATGATCTTCACATTGCGCGCCTGCTCGTCACGCAGCGACAGATAGTAGCCACGCAGATAAAATTCGATCGGATCGCCCAGCGGCGCGCGGCGGACCACCTCAACGCACGCGCCATTGCAAAAGCCCATCTCCAGCAGCCGCCGGCGCAGATCTGCGTCCCCCTCTACGCCGACTACCATCCCGCGGCAGCCAACACCCATCGCATTCAATGCGCAGGTTTTTGGATCACCACAGTGATTGCATCCAGCTAAATCACAGGCCTTGTTCATGACCAACTCTCAATCCGTTGTGAAGCGTTCAGCTTGAATGAGTGAGCATAGCGGCGTTGAGACTCAGTTTCAACAGCTATCTGCGCGCCACGAGAATGAGCAAATTGTCGGCACAAACCTTTTGCCTTAAGCGAGTTACAAACGAAGCCTAACCGTGAGGTGAGGCAAAACTTACAATTTCTCGATGGGCTGCAGGGTTGGGTCGATCTCAACGCCCGGCCGCGGCAACTGCTGCGCGGGCTGTGTCGCCGGCTGCCTGTTTCGTCCAAGAATCGCTTGGGCGCGCGCCCGCTGCTCGCTGATTCCATCGCGGGCCGTGCGCTCGAGTTGGGTCTGGGCGAGCGGCCCGATTTTGGTCAGAATCTTTTGCGCTGCGTCGCGTGTTGGCGAATCATCGCTTCCAAGGAGTTCCGCGAGTTGATCGATTTCACGCTCCACCTGCGACCGAGAAACATCCTCGAACACATCCTTCCATGCATTGGCCGGCTCCACTTTCGCCGGCGCGGCCATCCGCGTTTCGATCCGCGCCTCGCGCAGCAGCACCACGCCGTTGTAGATATAGAGAATCGGCTGACGCGTCTGCGTTCGGTCATAGCCATCTGTCAGCGCCACGGAACCGACGACCGCGCCATCGATCATTGCCGTAATCTTCCCATCCGCGACTTCCATCCGCACCCGCTGCCATACACCGGGGCGAATCAACGGCTGCGCGGGGAGTTCCACGAATCCATCTGGCCCGGCCGGCTGCGCCACGCCAGGAGCTGGCTTAACCTGTAGTTGGATTCCTCCCTGAATCCGCGGCGCAATCTGACCGCCCGGCGCCCCCTGCTGGCCGGCTGGTGCGGCGGCTGGCCCGTTCCAGATGAGATTCCGCGTGTTATTGTGCGCACCAAACTGAAACCCGGGCGACCGGTTAATGTCATCGCAAAACAGGCTGATATCGCACGGATTCTGGCCGATCGCCTTGGCGAGAACCTCGAAGGCAAACTCGCCCGAAACTTTTTGCCCGAAGGCGAGAAGCTCACGATTCGTATTGGCCTCAAAGTAAAGCACTGGCCAGCCGTCTTCGGTGGTCAGGCGAAGCTGCGGGGATTCCGCGCCCGGGATTAGAGCCACGCCAGCCGCCTGCCCGCCCAGTCTACCGTTGACGATTTGGACGGCCATCACCTGCTGTATGGTGGGTGAACTCCAGGTCTTCTTCTTCGCATCGTCAAAATGCTCGACGTAAACCGCGCTCCAGTTCTTGCCCGCAATGGCGATGTTGTAGATCTCGCATCGCTCGGCCAAGTCGGCGAACCGTCGCATTTCCGGCGGAAGCTCACCCGACCATTTTGCGGCCGCCGCCGCCGCGAGCGCGGCCGGCCGCGTCGCTGCTGAAGGCCGCGTTGATGC
>JBBQCK010000208.1:0-5567 GCA_038318605.1 Tepidisphaerales bacterium
CCCCCCAAACTCCACTCCCCCCGGCCAACACCTCCCCCGCCGGCCGCGACCGCCTCCTCCACTCTCCACCCCCTCCCCGCCAACCTCTATAAACTCATTCACATTGACTTATGTATATACGTCGTGCGACAAATTGAGACAAAATGCAACAAATTTGAAGGTGTCGCGCGACCCTCAAAACCCATGCAACCCCCACCAAAACAACCACTTGCGCTAAAAACCACCCGCGCGACAACCCCCAACCTGTTGCGCGCCCCCAAACCGACCTTCCCCCGGTTGCACGACCCGCCCACCCTTCAATAATGCCCCCATGCCACTTCCCGAAGTCCTCAGCAACATCGACGCCAACCGCCCGGGCATTCTTGACGGCTTGAAGCAACTGCTTCGCATTCCCTCCGTCAGCACCAACCCCGACAACGCCGGCGAATGTCAACGCTGCGCGGACTGGCTGGCGGGCCGGTCCCGCGCCATGGGGCTGGCTGCTTTGGTCGAGCCGACCGACCGCCATTCGATCGTGCTCGCAACCTTACCCCAGCTCTCCATGCGCCGATGGTCATGTCCTTTGCCATAAAAGTTTTTCAAAAATCGGCCGCCTATCCCGCTCCCCGCGCCCAAAATTACCCCACGACGACCAACACCACTCCCCAACCCTCTCACCCCCCTACCCCGGCGGCCAGCTGAATGCCCGCCCCGCCAGCACATGCAGATGCAGATGAAAAACCGTCTGTTGTGCACCCGGCCCGCAGTTGAAAACCGTTCGATAATCGCTCTGCCCCAGTTCCTTCATCACGCGCTGCGCCGTTAAAAACATCCCGCCGATCAGTTCAGCATCCCCCGGGTTCAGATCGTTCAACGTTGCGATCGGCCGCTTGGGGATTACCAGCACATGCACCGGCGCCTGCGGGCTGATGTCGTGGATGACAATGTACCGCTCATCCTCAAACGCGATCTTCGCCGGAATCTCGCGATTGATGATCTTCGTAAAAAGTGAATCCGCCATGCGAAATCAGCCTCCTACCCCTCAACCCCCGCCCGGCCACCGGTCAGACCGCCATCTGCCTACTCCCTACTCCCTACTACCCACTCCCTACTACCTACTCCCTACTACCTACTGCCTACTCCCTACTACCCCAAAAATCTCCGCGAAAAAATCCTTCATCGCCTGCCACGATCGCTTGTCCGCGCTGGCGTTGTACGCCGCCCCCTTCGAGTTGTCATCGCCCGAATCTTTCCGGCTGAAGCTATGCACCGCGCCGCCATACTGCACCAGTTCCCAGTCCACCCCCGCGTCACGCATTTCCTGCATGAAGGCCGCCACATCCTTCTGAGTCACCAGCGGATCATCCGCCCCATGCAGCGCCAGAATCTTCCCCTTGAACGCGCCCTTTTTCATCGGCTCCGGCGTATCCAGCCCCCCATGAAATGTCACCACCCCGCGCACATCCCCGCTCGCCCGCGCCAGTTCAAGGGCAACCGTTCCACCGAAGCAATATCCGATGGCCGCAATCTGATCCGTATCCACATTTTCCTGCGCCTTCAGTTGCTCCAGCCCCGCCAGCGCCCGCTCGCGCATCGTCTTGCGGTCAGCCTTATATTTCGACGCCTGCTCCCCCGCCTCCTTCGCGTTCGCCGGCCGGACGCCCTTGCCATAAATGTCCGGCGCAAACACCACATACCCCAGCCCCGCAAGCTGCTCGCAGCGTGTCTTCACATAGTCCCCCACCCCCATCCAGTCATGAAACACCACCACGCCCGGCCGTTTCCCCTCCGCCGCATCGTCGTACGCCAATATCCCCTCAAACGCCTCGTCGCCAATCTTGTATTCGACCACCTTCGACTGCACCTTCGCCCCCGCCGAAAGCGCCGTAATCCCGCACAACAAAACCGCCATTACCATTTTCATTTCGATGTCTCCTTATTGCCCGCATCATATGCGCGCCCCGCCGCCCGCGCCTACCTTCGCGGTCTCGCCGCCATCCACGCTCGCCGCCTCAATCGCCAACACGGGCGATCGCGCGCATCACCGCCCCCTTCATCGACGGCGCCACATGCAGCCGCCTAAACCCCAACCGCTGATTCAGCGCCGTCATCATCGGCGACAATTCCGAAAAATCCCGCAGCCGCCCGGCCGGGTCGCGAATGATGATCCCCTCTATTGCGCAATCCTTCAGCGCCGTCGTTCTCGCCGCCGTCTGCCCCTCGACGCCCGAATCCGCCGCGACGCCCGAATCCGACTCGGCCGCGCCGCCGGCCTGCGTGAAAATCTCATAAGGCGAATCCGCCGGCTCATCGAGAAACAGATCATGCCGCGCATCCCCCCCCGCCTCCGCAACCGCATGCCGCGCCGCTTCCAGCAGCCGAGCCAGCCGCGTTGGGTCTTTCAAATCAGACAGGTCGATCACCTTGAACAACCGCCGAAACAATATCCCCCGGCAAAGCCGCGCCAGATTCTGCTCATCCCCGCCTGCCCACGCCTTGAAACATTCCGTAATCGAGCTGTCATCCAGCATCACAAACTCATGCGGCGGCAAAAACTGGCTCACCAGCGCCCGAAACACCGGATGCTCCTGCCCCGGCCAGCTCAATCGCCCCTGCACCGCCAGCCGCCGCGCCAGGTGCAGCGCGTTTCGCACCATTCCCTCACCGCTGCGCACCACCTTGTGGAAATAGACATTCCGATACATGTGATAGCGCGCCTGCAAAAACCCCTCGACCGCGCTGATCCCCTTCCAGCCGATCGCCAGCCGGCCGGTCGGTTCATCGATCGTCATGTTCTGAATAAGCCATGACAAATCAAAATCCCCATAACGGCTTCCCGTCATCAGATTGTCACGCAGCAGATAATCGCATCGATCGGCATCCAGACTGCTCGAAAGTATGTCATTCAAAAACCGCCGCATCGGATGGCACTCCATAAATGCCAGAAGCCGCTGCGGCAATTCGCGATCATGTTCCGCCAGCACGCGATGAATCTCGCTGGCCGGGTCCTGTATGACCCGGCGAGTGACTTCCTCATGGTGTACGCCCGTCACCCGTTCAAACACATGGCTAAACGGCCCATGCCCGAGATCATGCAGCAGCGCCCCGACAAGGCAGAGTGTGCGATCCTCCTCGCCAATCGCCGAATGCTTCGCGAGCTGCGCGAGAATTTTTCGCGCCGTCTCCATCACCCCAAGGGAATGGCTGTATCGCGAATGATCCGCCCCGGGATACGCCAGCGAAGCCAGCCCCACCTGGCGGATGCGCCGAAGCCGTTGAAACTCCGCCGCATTCAGCAGCCGAAAAAGAAGCCCATCGACCGGCCGCTCGATGCGAAACGCAATCACATCATGCACCGGATCGCGTATCACCTTTTCGGCCACCATATTCGCATTCTATCCGATCATCCGCCCCCGCCACTCACCAACCAGCGCGTTGCGGGTCCTATAATTGGAGCACACGCGGCGCCCACTCCCCTGTTAAATACCGGCCGGCCGGGCGCCCGGCAAAAACCATCGCCCCCATGCAATCCGGCGCCACGAGCTTGGAATTTCCGGTATGATTGATTGAAGTAGCATCTACGTTTTCGCGGGAGCCTCGATATGCAACCGTCGAATTTATTTTCTCGCATCGCGCGCGGGCCGGTCGTCGCAGCGCTGGTCATGTCGATCCTCGCACTCAGCGCCCGAGCCGATGCCGATATCTCCATTCGCGACGGCGCTTACGCGCCCGCTATGGTTCGCATCCGCGTCGGCGACAGCGTCACCTGGTCCAACACCGACAACCGCGACCACACCGTCGTCGCCGACGACGGCAGCTTCGATTCCGGCACCATAAAAGCCGGCCGATCCTTCACCCACCGCTTCGCCCAGCCCGGCACCTTTACCTACCGATGCACCCTCCACCCCCGCATGCGCGGCCGCGTTGTGGTGGAATAGAGGACATAAAGCAGCATTTGGAATTTTTTCGGATCACACATTGCCCGCCGAGCAAAACACCTGTCGCAAGCGATCGGAAGAAGGGCTTGCCGGACGCGCCAACCTTTACGCACTTTTGACATTCGGCAACCTAAAAAGTCCTCCGGGAACCACCGGCTGCTAATTGACCTCCCCCCGCACTAGGGTACAATGCCCTTCACAAATGGCCGCTGCCACCAACCTGATTTCTGATTCGATTATCATTCCGCCATACAGCGGGTAGGGCTTGAGCGCGGAATTTGAGTATTAAGTTTCCGACGCCCTGCCCAATCCGGCAGGGCGTTTTTTTTGATAAAGGCGCCGACGATCTGCGGCCCGTCCATGAGTTTTGCCATGAATGAATCGACCACAACCTCCCCCGGCGTGCCGGCCGGCCCGCCGGTGGAAATCTACGACACGACGCTGCGCGACGGAACGCAGGGCCAAGGATTCAATCTGTCGCTCGACGACAAGCTTTCCATCGCCCGCAAGCTCGATGAGCTTGGCGTCGATTACATTGAAGGCGGATTTCCGCTGTCCAATCCAAAGGATGAAGCGTTCTTCCGCGATGTGCGAGAACTCGGTTTACAGACCGCGAAAATCTCCGCATTCGGAATGACCCGCAGGCGCGGTGTAAAGGCCGAGGATGACCCGGGGATGAAATCGCTCATCGCGGCCGAGACCCCGGTCATCACGCTCGTTGGCAAAACCAGCGAATATCAGGTCCGCGTCGTGCTCGGCGTGTCGAATCAGGAAAATCTTGACATGATCGCCGACTCCATCGCGTTCATGCGCGCGCGTGGCCGACAGGTGATCTACGACGCCGAGCACTTTTTTGACGCGTGGGCTGCAAATCCCGAATATGCCCTCTCGACCCTCGAGTCAGCCTCGCAGGCGGGCGCTTCAGTCCTTGTGCTGTGCGACACCAATGGCGGTTCCATGCCCGAGCGCATCGCGGCGGCGACCCGTGATGCACTAAAGCGTTTCAGCGCAGCGCGCATCGGCATCCACACTCACAACGACGGCGGCGTTGCCATAGCCAATGCACTCGCGGCCGTACAAGCCGGCGCGACGCATGTACAGGGCACCATCAACGGTGTCGGCGACCGCTGCGGCAACATGGACCTCATCACACTCATCGCCAACCTGCAACTCAAATACAATCGTCCCTGCCTCGGGCAAAATGGTTCGCAAAAACTTCGCTGCCTGACCGACGTCAGCCGATTTGTGTATGAAACCGCCAACATGCTCTTGGCGATCGGCCAGCCGTACGTCGGCGCCAGCGCCTTCGCACACAAAGGCGGAATGCATGTGCATGCCGTTCAGAAAGACGCGACCACTTACGAACACGTCGCCCCGGAATCGGTCGGCAACACCCGCAAGATTCTCATCAGCGAACTTTCCGGCGTCAGCAACATTGCCACCAAGGCCGGCCGAAAATTTGACCTTGAGAGCGACAAGGCTGCCCTCCGCCGCGTGCTCAATCGCGTGCAGGATCTCGAGAACGCCGGCTATCAGTTCGAGGCCGCCGAGGCGAGCTTCGAACTTCTGCTTCGCCGCGAAATCGGGCAATTTCATTCGCACCTGGAGCTGGATCACTACCGCGTCATCATCCTGCGCTCCGACAGCGAA
>JBBQCK010000209.1:0-5566 GCA_038318605.1 Tepidisphaerales bacterium
AACCTGCGCGCGGCTGAGGATTTTTGGCAAAGAGCGCTCGGGCTTAGGGCGTTCCAATTGCTGCAGCGCCGCGGATGTGTCGTGTCCCCGGGCGGCTAAAAATCGCAAAAATACCCGCAGCGCCGCCAGTCGCCGCGCCACCGTTCGCGTGCTTTTTCCACTGCGCGTCTGACCCTGAAGATAAAGACGATACTGCTCCGCCGACGCGGCGTTCAATTCTGCGCCCTGGGCCTGCAGCGCACGCTCGACGTCCTCCAGATCGCGGCGGTAGGCATGAATTGAGTTCTCAGCCAGGCCGCGCTCCGAGGCGAGATAAATTAGAAAATCGCGTAGATCAATGCACGATGAAGCGGTCTCGATGGCGGTGCGCCGCCGCACAGCCAGGTCGCGCGTCCCCCGCCGTCGGGCGGTACTCGATGTTGGCGCTGCTGCATCGGCCATGACGTTCATACTGCACTGGACTATCGCTCTACAGGGCATTCAGCTCGCGGCTGACCGCTTCATCGTCCGGCTCGGGCGCCGGTTTGTGCTTCTTCAGCGACCGCCACGCCTGTCGTATTGACTGTATCGACCATTCATCCCGATGCAGAAAAGCGCCGGGCATTTTCTTCGGTGCAAACAGGTGATGCGTCGAAAGGCTCATGTTTTCGGCCGCAATTGGCCCCGTGAAATCTCCCGATGCAGACTCAAGGCACTCCGCGCACCATTCGAGCACGCTCCCCTCAGGGGTGGGTTCGTCAATCAGGCCGGCAATCTCCCGCATTGTTCCGCCCACAATCAAAAATACCTTGGCGCTGTCATCGCGAGGCCCGCGCTGGAGCGACAGAAATACAAAATCCGTCACGCGCCGCACATGTGAATACGCGCCTTCCCCGATCGAGCGCAGCTGGTCGGAATATGCCTTGATTCGGGCAGCCAATTCAAAACGCAGATCGCACGCCGCGTCACGCATGCGCTGAAGTTGCTCGAACCCGGCCAGATCAGGATCTTCCAGCGCCCGGATGCTCATCTCGATCATCGCCCGGTAGCTCAACATCGAGATCGATCCATCGCACGGTGCGGGACATTTTCCCATCTCTTTGTACGCACACGCCCGGCCATCGGGCGCTTCGACCAGTATGTTGTAATAGCGGCAAAGGTCGAACGCATCTTCGAGCAATTCAATCAGTCGGGCCGCCGCGTGCTTGTCTTCCAGCGGCCCGAAAGTGGCGCCGGCGATTGGCTGTAAACTGGTCGTGCGCACAAAACGGGGAAACCGGACTTCCAAATCGATGTGGATGAAAAACGCCGGCCTAAACCCCAGCAGGCCGCGATATGACTCGGGAAACAATGCACGCGCCGCAGCAAGGTAGACGGCATCAGATTCCAGCGCGCTGTCCACCCTCTGCCAGTACACCCTGCGGACAAGCTCGCGGTAGTTGATTCTGCCCCTCACCGTCGCGTCATCGGGTGATGGTTCGCCCAGTCGCCGTCGAAGGCTCTGCCGTAAGTTGCCCACACAAAGCAACTGAACCGGCCTATCGTCTGCATCGGCAAAGAAACACACCGCTCTGCGCGCTGGCGCGTCCCGGAACGTCAGCGCAGCCGCCGCGGGATCAAAATTCATGCGCCCCGTAAACAATCGCGCGGCGGCGACGGCTGCTTCGTTCGTGACTTCACTCACACGCGTAATAGTAGGCCGGCCGGATGATCGTTCAACGAACAAGCCGGCGTCCATCGGAGTGGCACGTTCTTCTACGAGCCGGGTTGATTGATCATGAACGTCGCCCCGTCGTGAAAAAATGATCTCAACGCCTCGGCGGTGCGCGCCTCAAAATTCATTTCAGCCAGCGCCGACTCCATTAGAGACACCCATCGATCTCTCGCCGCCTGATCGATTTGAAACGGCCCATGTCGCATGCGTAAACGCGGGTGGCCACGCTTTTTTGAATACTGCTCTGGCCCGCCAAATCGCTGGATCAAAAACTCCCGAAGCCGCTCTTCCGCACCGTGAAGGTCTTCCGATGGATACATGGGCCCGATCAAATCGTCGGATCGCACGCGAATATAAAACGCCTGAACGAGCCGCGCAAAGCCGGCGTCGCCGATGGCGTCGTAAACAAAGCGATCGTCAAGCGGCGTCTGCATCGGCGCTTCAGTCAAGTTGGACAGGCCGCGGAAGCAGCGCCGCTCCGCCCGGCCGCGGCCGGAATGGTTCATTCGGATCAGCAGCCGGGGCAGTCGTCGGCACCTCATCTTTGTGAAGGGATTTCCTGAAATCCTCGGCGGCGCCCATCACCTTTTCATCGGGCAGCGAAGGATCGATATCAACCCGTTGCCCGGTTGCCTCACTCAGCGCATCAACAGCATGTTGCCGAACGACCAGATCCGGATAACTAAGGCAGTCCAGCAGAAAATCTACATCCTCCCGCGCGCTGACCGGATCAACCGTCTCACGCGAATACGACACGATAATCGCGTCGAGGCGGCTCTGCTGTTCGGGAGAGAGATCAACTCTGTTCAGCCGCAAAACCGCAATCAAACCTGGCACACCAAGGCCCATAAGCTTTTTGCTGGCCGCCTCACGCTCAACAAACCCCGGATCATCCAGTGCGGGCAACAACTCGTCGATCTTCTGCTCAACCCTGGGATCGGCGGGTATATCATCGAAAACCTGGTACACCTCTGCCGCGCCGGGGCGGAAGAAGTCTTCGCCGGTCAGTTGCCGCAGGACTGGCGCCAGATACCGTCGAACGTCATCCGGCGCATTTTTCTTAAGCTGTTGAAGTGTCGGCGCCGTGATATTTCGGCCCGCCTTCACCCGGCCGTTCTGAGACTCGAAGATCATCAATCGTACACCATTGGCAAATTGCGAAAAATTGAGCGACTGCAGCGGCGCCCGGGGGCCATACGCGGCGTTGATCTGGAGAAATCTTGCGCGCGACATGTTCATGTTGATCGCATACGGCGCGGAATCATGACCCGGATCAAAATCGTAACGGGTCAGACTGATGTTGTCGCGCGCCGGGTCGGCGGCCGCGCCGGTGCTGGCACGCACCAGCATCCACGATCCGTCGCGATCCGTGACATTCAAACGCAGCGGCGCAGTCGTGACCGTCGGATCGCGCCATTCCCCATCCAGTCGCCCGTCGCGCAGCGTAAACACCAGCGCCTTGTCCAGTTCAATTTTCTTATCCTGCGTCTTCGCTTTCTCCAGAGCGGTTTTTGCATTGGCACGGGCGGCCTCCCGATAATCCTTCACGGCCGGCGCAGCCGGCCGCACCAACACCTTGACCGCTTTGTTCTTTGCTTTGACGCCCTCTGTGTCGGCGGGTTGCGATGCGGGCAATTCATCCCGAGCGATGGCGCGCGGGCCACCCGCCAGAATGACCAACCCGGCAACCGCTCCCAAAATGAATTTGCGTCTAAGTACCATCGAAATGCTCCACGCGCCCAGCAGAGCCGCTGCTCCATCTACATCCCCGCTATACACAATGTTCGCGCGTCTGGCCATTGGTACAATCGGCATCGTCCCTATAATCCCTCAGCGCGAAGCGACCCCAATTTCGCGGATTCTACCTTTTTTTACCTGAAAGTATCGAATGGACACCCTCCTGCTGCAGCTAGGCCACTCTCCCGACCCCGACGACGCCTTCATGTTTTACGCGCTGGCCCGCAATAAATTTCCGACGGGCCGATACCGTTTTGAGCATGTATTGCAGGATATCCAGACATTGAACCAGCGCGCAACGGGCGGCGATCTCGAGATCACCGCGATCTCCATTCACGCCTATCCCTACGTCAGCGATAAGTATGCTCTCACAAGCTGCGGCAGCTCGATGGGAGACGGATACGGCCCAATGGTTATTACCCGCGAACCGACGCCGTTGGCGGCGCTGCGCGGGAAAAAAATTGCGATTCCTGGAAAACTTACCACCGCGTTTCTGGCGCTTCAGCTTTGCATCGGCAAGGCCGGCGAGGCGTTTGAATATGAGGTTGTTCACTTCGACGAAATCCCGCGCTATGTGAAAGAGGGAAAGGCCGACGCCGGGCTGATTATCCACGAAGGCCAATTGACCTTCGCACAGCTCGGCCTGCATCTTGTTGTCGATCTGGGCGTGTGGTGGAAGGAACAAACGAGCCTGCCGCTGCCGCTCGGCGGAAATTGTATCCGCAAGGACCTTGGCACGTCAGCCGCTCAGGAAGTCACCGATATCCTCAAGCAGTCAATCCAATACAGCCTCGACCATCGCACCGAGGCGGTCGAATATGCGCTGCAGTTCGGACGCGACCTGAATCATGATTTGGCCGACCGCTTCGTCGGCATGTATGTAAACCATTGGACGCTCGATTACGGCGACATCGGCCGCCGCGCCATCGACACGCTACTGAAACGCGGCGCGGATGCCGGGCTTGTTCCCAGCGCAGGAAAAATCGAATACGTCAACGCCCGCTGAATCACGACAGCAGATCGCCATTCATACGCCCTGCCTCCAGCAACTCCGCGTCGCCATTGTGCGTGGGCGTGCCAATGGCCCGCGCGGCCGCGAATGGCGTCGAGCGCTCGGCCGCTATCGCCATGACGCCGCTGGTCACGGTGATAGCGCCCGGTGCATAGTAATAGCGAGTGCGCCGGCCATTCGTGATTTTGGCAACCATGTGGTACACGCCCGGCGTAACCCCATCCGTGCGAACGCGCGCCGTCCAGCGCCCCTCATGAACGACAGCGTGATTTTCCATCGTCACACTGCCATGGGCGAATCCGCCATCGTATGGGTTGGAGTCGCTGTCGAGCGCAACAGTCAACGCTGCATCGCGGCTTACATCCCGAAAAACAATTTTGGCGAACGTGCTCTGTCCCACCCGCAGAGATACCGGCGCGTTGTGATTGGAAATGCTGATGTCGTCCCAGGCGTCCAGCCCGGTATTGGTCACCTCCCATGCATCCCGCCCCGCCGACGGCAAGCCATCGGCTGGCCGTTCGCCGGCGCCCAGCCGCGACCAGACATACCCCACCTCGCCGCGTGGGCCGCTCGTTGCGTCGGTGTACCAGTCGGGGTCAATATCCGCGCCGTCGCCGTCATCCTTCGCCGCGGTGTTGATCGTTCCCTGATAATAAGCGTGGGTTTCGGTGTGCCCAAGGTTGTCGAAATCGAGCTTGATGTTGTGCGCGCCGGCGGCCGAGCTTCCATCGATCACATCGTTTTTTTGATAATAGTTGTCCGCGAACCGGATGTTTTTCTGAACCGAAACATCCGGGTCGCGGCGCACCGGATGCGGATCGATGGTCGTAAGCTGGTCAACCCAGATCCCGCGCCGCCCAAGCGACTGGGCAAGCTCGGATACAACCGATCCCCCGCGGCTATGCCCAATTAGATGTATCGGCGACTCGGCCAGCGGCCGGACAATCCCCCGGCTTGCGAAGGTGCGAAGTAGAAATGGCACCGCCGTTTCGGCGACATCCGTGGTGCTGGTGTACTCCAGACCAACCTTTGAAATATCCGCCCTGTCGATTTCGAAATTTGCCTCGGCAGTGTCGCTCCCTCCCACGCCTGGGCCTTAAATTCGATTAAACGACTCCGGTGCG
>JBBQCK010000210.1:0-5557 GCA_038318605.1 Tepidisphaerales bacterium
CGCTCTGGAGCATGACCGTCATCTTGTACCAAGTCTCATACATCTCGCGCCCATAGATCCCCTTTATCGTGAGCATGTTAAAAATAACCGTGTTCCAATCGATGCTCATCTGCCCCCCGGCGGGAATCCCCAACATTGCAAGGTGCGCCCCGTGGCAGACGCTGGCGAGCATATCTGCAAACGCCGCCGGGCTTCCGCTCATTTCCAACCCGACGTCAAAACCCTCAACCATCCCAAGCTGCTTCAGCACATCCTTCATCGGCCGTTCGCGCGGATCGATAGCGAGATCCGCACCCATCGTCCGCGCCAGCTCGAGCCGCCATGGATTAACGTCCGTAACCACGACAAATCTCGCCCCCGCGTGCTTGACGACCGCCGCCGCCATGCATCCGATCGGCCCCGCGCCGGTAATCAGCACATCCTCACCCAGCACATTAAAACTCAGCGCCGTATGCACCGCATTTCCAAAGGGATCGAATATCGCCTGTACTTCGCGCGCGATACCGCTCCGATGTGTGCCATCGGCCGAGTCGTGCAGCCAGACGTTCGTCACAGGCAGCGCAATAAACTCCGCAAACGCGCCCGGCCGATTGACGCCGATTCCGCGTGTGTCCTTGCACAAATGCCGCCGGCCCGCCATGCAGTTCCGACATCTCCCGCAGACCACATGCCCCTCTCCGCTCACAATATCGCCGACGTGAAAATCGTGAACGTTCGAGCCGACTTCAACGATCTGACCGACAAATTCGTGGCCAACCACCATCGGCACCGGAATCGTCCGCGCAGCCCATTCATCCCATTTGTAGATGTGTATGTCCGTGCCGCAGATGCCTGTTTTCAGCACGCGTACCAGCACATCATTGATGCCGTACGAAGGCACCGGCACATCCGTCAGCCACAGCCCCTGCTCCGATTTGGCTTTGACAATTGCTTTCATGGCGTCGGTTACGCCCCCAAAAATCCGTGCAGGTCAGGCGGCCGGGTCGCCGGTGATTTCATCTTTGTCGTTCTGAGCTTCGTCCGCAGGTCCGATCAATTCGGTTTGCGCCCGTGCATTGACCACGACGATCGTACCTCCGAACAGATCGCCAAGGCGCTGATGCATCGGCGAATAGCAGGTCAGAATAGCATCCAGCATCAGCGTGCTCGGGGAAATATGAATCACCCGCATGAGATTGCGCACCACCAGCCCGCGCGGCGTGGCGGCCGCCCCCGATCGATCCACCACACGAAGGCCAAACAGCAGCTTGCCGATCGAGCGCGCCGTCAGCATTTCCAGAACAAATGTCGGCGCAAGGTACAATGCCGAGCAAATGTAAAGCGATTTTTGGAGCACGGGATCGATGGCGTCCATCATGCCCGTCGCGTAATCCATACGGTTGCGCGCGATCCACAGCAGCACCACCAGTGGCGCGCCATCCACCAGCGCCGAACCGATGCGCCGCCAGACGCGCGGGATCACCACGCCGCTCGGAAGGAGCATCGCGTTGAACGCCGCGCGCTGCCGACGAATGGCGTTCAACACCAACAGCGTAATCACAGTAAGCAGCACGACGTAAATAATCGGAATCCGCGGCGCAGCGCCCGCCCCGCCGATGTTGGCCGACACTTCAGTTTGCAGCCCTCTCGTGCCGTCAAGCGCATAACGCTGTTCGACAATCGGCCCGCCCGCCGCCCCACGCGCGAAGTAAAGCCGTAACTGATCCCCGGCAATCGCCAGATCCGTCCACTGCGGCGATGCCGGCATCCCGTCAAGAGTCAGCTCCATCCCATCCTGCGATGAAAACGGATCACATACAGCACCGTTGCCATCTCCATCCAACCAAAGTGCCAGCCGCGATCCCGCGCTGATGAGGTGGACGCGCCGAACGCCGGCCGGTCGCGCGTGCGGCGGCAGCGTTATCCAGGCGCCAGGCCCGCCCCCGGCGGCACCCCGCGTCATGCGCAGCCCCTGCTGGATTCCGCCGTCGTCGATCCACGCTACAACCAGGTCAAGCCCATGTACCGCCAGCGACACGCGGTTCGACGTCAGATCTCCCGCCACATCAATCGCGCCGGACCCAACCGCCGCAAACGGCACGAACCTCCCGCCGGTAAATTGATACAGTTGTAAAACCGGCCGTGCCAGTCGCGCGCTTTCCGCGGTAGCCTCCATCGTCGCCGGAAGCGTCGCCGGTGTTTTCGCTGCATCCTCCGGCGGAATGACGCTCGAAATTGATGCGCGCGTTGTGGTGGATGGGGGCGATAACGCACCCTCCGCAAGCGCCCACAGTTCGGTATTATTCCCCCCCATCGTTATCAGGCGCGCGCCGTTTGGCAGCCGCGGGCCGGGTTGCATCGCATCGTCGATCCACATCCACCGGCCATCACCGACCCACGCCACAACCGCGGTGCCGTGTCGCGTGATGCCCAGAATGCGCCCATCCACCGACGGCATCTGCGTCCACGCCTGCGCGCCCAGCACCTGCCTGCGGTTCAAAATCGTTCGGATTTGATCAGGCCCATGCGTGGCATCGATCGCGGCTAGAAAGACCTCCGGCTCATTGCTGCTGGTCTTCGGGCCCGTCCCCACGGCAAAAAGCGTCGGCTCAATCGGCCGCACGGCCAATGCCTGCTCCGTCAACGCCCCTTTTGAAGGAATCGTCGAAGGAACTGTCGCGGTAACTGCACCAGCCTCCCCCTGTCCCCTCGCAACGGTTGATAGTCCGACGAGCACCGTACACAGCGCGAAAAGAAAGCGCGAACGAACCAGCGCCGCCAACCTCATGGCCGCACCGCACTCCGCGTCGCTTCGCACGAAGCCGAGTCGCTGGAAACAAAAACAATTCGCCCGCTTGCGGTCATTCACAATCGGCATCAATCTGGGTGGTTCGCATTCCGTCGTTGGGTCCACGGTAGCGGATGGTATCCGCCCCCGGCCGATTCTTGTACTGAAGCCGCGGGCTCGACAGTTGAAGGTGCATCGTGCTGTGTGTTTCCGGAAAATAAAGCGACAGGTACGAAGCAACGACCGGCCGCTCGTCTGCCGCTCCACCCTCCGGCTCATCCCCCACGCGCACGTACCGGCTCAGCCATGCACGCAGCACGACGCGTCCGTTTCGATCGAAAAGAAAAACTGCCTTCGGCAGCAGCGTTTCAACGTCGTACCAAACTTCCTTCTGCGCTGCGCAATAGTTCCCCGCCGGCGCCTGCCACACCACCATGTATGCGCGCTCATCCGGATTAAATCGCATCACCGGCACCGGCGCCGCCAGCAGGTTCGTGTTGATATCCGCGATACCAAGCACCTCTGCGATCAGATTCGGATTGATCGGCATCAAGTCGCTGCGCACGCACGGCTTGCCGGCATTTTTCTGAAATCCCCACCAGTGCTCCGCGCGCTTGCCATCGTCGATCGTCAACCAGTAACGATCCGCCGCCGTCCCGATCACCACGACATTTTGCTTGAGCACATCCTTGTCCCCCTGAAAGAAAAACCCATCCGGCTTGCGCATCATGAGAACCCCTTCGAGGTTCACAAAATGCGCTTCCCCGTTTTCATCGACGATGTTCGCTTCGGTGATGTGCCGCGTCCAAAGTGTCTGAATGCGCTGATTGTTACCGTTGATCCGTCCGACCAATTCATTCAACGGCAGCGTCGGCCCGGACCACGGCTTCGTTGTCGCCCCACCGCCCGCCGGCGTCGTGCGGCAGCCGCCCGCGAAAATCGCCAGCACCCCTGCCGCCAAAATCATGCGCCATCGCGTCTTCGCCATCATGTTTGCCTCGGTCGAACCGCCCTAAATCCCCTCATTGAGGATTTCGCTTAACTGCTGGCTCACCTCGCGCACCTGTTCTTCGCGCAACTGCGGATCAACCATCTCCAGCGAATCCTCGCGCCCGCGAAATCGCATCCGCCAGACATCCCGCCGGCCATCGCCACTTTCCTCAGTCCGCGTCGACTCATACACAAGCAGCCGCTTGCGCATCAGGATCAACCCCAGCACAAATCGAAAATTGACCTTCGGCGCCTCGGCCACATTCGCCAGCCGCTCGAAGAGTTCGCAAAGCACGTTGTCGTCAACAAAGACACGCTTCTTCTGCTCGTGGTGCGGCATTGCCGTCTGCCAGAACGCCACCGCCGAACTATGGTCGTACCCTTGCCAGCACTTCAGACAGACATCGGCCCGCTGATACCCCTCAGCGCTCTCAACCAGCGCCGCCATAAAGCGGACATCAGGCGCGATAGCGTCCTGACACACCGTACACTGGCCGTGCGGCCGAGAAACCTCAAATCCCGCCCCCGGCGTCGCGGGCGTCAATGTCGCTGATTCGTTCGGTTTGGTTGCAGCAGCCATGCTCAAAAATACCGCCTCCATACGGCCATCAAAAATCGATCAACCCCCAACATTCACCGAATCCCCCCGCGAAGGCAAGCCGAGGCATCGAGCAGGGCATGAATCAAATGTGTCCGCTCCGCGTAGCGTACGTCCGTAAGGGGCATTGCCTCAGCAAAATGCACCGGCGATTGCCTCAAAACGAGTGACGTTATCGTTTGCAAACACCCATCGGGTGAGCACAAGCTGATCGAACCTACGCAGCCCGGCATCCACGATTCTGACTTATCGCGTCGCTTTTTGTCATTGCTCCGATGTGATCCGCTTGCATCCAAATTACCTAGTTTATTACCCATCTAATGTGACCCTACCTACTTTCCGCCCTTGTCCTTCTCCATACCGCATTTCGACCCATTTTCACGCACTTCACTTCGCCTTGGGTCCTCAACTCCTTCAGACGCAGCCGAATCGTATCGACGCCCACGCCCGGACACGTTCGCTGAATATCTGCCAAGGTAAACTCGTAAGTCCGCTTCGCGGAACCGACAGGATTGGATTATTACCCGCCCGACTTGAAATGCCTGACGTGACCCCTTCGCCCCGCGCTGAGAAAACACCCCGCCAGCCCTCAAGCTGCCCGGGCGCAATCCATCGGCAAACCCGGCTGCTGCCGCAAAAGCTCTCGCAATGTCGTCGAAACTTCTGCCTGAGTCGAAAGCAGCATGTGCGTCGCCTCAATGCAAAGCCGCAAACACTCCGCCGCCGTTGCTTCATTGCAGCCGGCCGGGGCGTTCAGGCGCCCGATGATCTCGCGAAACCGCCGATCATAGGATGCGCTAAAGCGCTCGATCAGATCGAGGTCGCGCCGAAGATGTTCTCGCTGAAGCGGAGACATTTGTAATTGTCGCAGTCGGTTCACAACGCCAGCCTGCCGCCGGCCCTTGTAAATCGTTATCGGTCGCCCGGCCGCGCTGCCATGAAATATTCGTAGCAGCGCGTTTCATTACCCCCGCAGCGCCCCCAGCAAATCATCAATCTGGCGATCCGTATTGTAAAAATGCGCCGACACCCGCAGACGTCCTTCCCTCAGCGCAATCTCCGTATTGTGCTCAACTCGCAGCCGCTTGACGATCTCGGCATGGTCGTACCGCTTCGACAAAAAGCTGACGATGCCGCTCCACTGCTCCCCCGCGCGCGGGCTGACAATCGTAAAGCCATGCTCCACCAGCCCCGAAACCAGC
>JBBQCK010000211.1:0-5549 GCA_038318605.1 Tepidisphaerales bacterium
TACCTGATTTAATCCGCTGCCGTCGTAGGCCGCGTTCGGACCAAGCACCGTAAGCCCGTGCGTGTGGCCATTCATTGCGAATTTCGTATAGGGCGTAAACTGCGTCAGGCAATACTGCTGGCGATCGGTTGCCGTTGTGCCGACAACGCCTGGCGCACCCTTTCTCGCCCGCAGATAAATGATCGGCTGCGCCTGCGGAAACTTGTCGACGAACTCCGGCACGACACTATCCCCTGCCGTGCCGCCGACGTCGTCCGCATAGCTGCCGGCAGAGAAACCCGGCTGCCCTACCGCCACCGTCAAATACGGTTTTCGCTTTCCGGGATCGAGCGGATTAAGGTTGAACGGCCCGGAGCCAACCAACGTTGCGTCATAACCCGAAGCCAGCGTCAGCCCGCCAACCAATCCAAGCACGCCGTTTTCGGCCATTGTGATCGATTTTCCAGAGGTCGCCGCAGAGCCGCTTTCAATTTGATCGTTTGAATATGGCCCGGGATAGCTGCGGAAATCATTGCTGTATTGTTCGGTTGCCGTGGCGATCGTAGCGATCCAGTTGCGGGTATCTGTTTCCTGCGCCGCGATGCGAACCTTGCGCAGCACCGGCAGAAGTATGCCAATCAGAATCGCAATGATTCCAATGACGACCAGTAATTCGACAAGCGTAAAGCCTGCCTGGCGATCTGCCGCGCGCGCGTTGTGCCGTTGAAGTGTATTTGCAGTCATGAGCCAGCTCCCGGGTGATCTTGCGTGATTGCGGCGGTCACTTCTTACCATTCGAACCACTGACGGCGCCAATCAGGGTGATCATGGGCATGAACAGTGCGATCACGATAAAACCAACGATCAGACCGAGCACCACGACCATTACGGGTTCCAGGATGCTGATCAGCGAACTGACCAGCACGTCCACGTCGTTGTCGTAATTGTCCGCCACTTTCAGCAGCATCTTGTCCAGATCGCCGGTTTCCTCGCCGACATCGACCATATTGACAACGATCGCGTCGCAGACCTTGGTTGCGCGAAGCGGATCGGCGAAGCTCTCGCCTTCACGGATGGCGTCGTGGACCTTGGTCATGGCCCGGCCGAAAACCTCGTTGCCACAGGTTTCCTTGGTGATGTTGATGGCATCGAGAATGGGCACGCCTGCTGAGATGAGCGTGCCCAGCGTTCGCGTAAACCGCGCGATGATTGACTTGCTGACGATCGATCCGAGGATCGGAATCTTGAGCTTGATCGCGTCCACCGCATAGCGTCCACCCTCCGACATTTTCGCCAGGCGGATGATGGCTATCATCACGAATGGGAAAAGGATTACGTAAAGCCATCCGTAATCATTGGCGAACCAGCGGGAAATGCTGAGCAGCACCTGTGTGACGCCGGGAAGATCAACCTTGAAGTCCTTGAAGATCGCCTCGAACTTTGGAATGACGAAGATCATGATCATTGAGACGATGCCGACAGCGATGGAGATAACCACCGTCGGATAGATCATCGCACCGACAACCTTCTTCTTCAGCTTCTGCGCCTTTTCCATGAAGTCGGCAAGGCGGGCAAGAATCAAGTCCAGCACGCCGCCCGCCTCACCGGCCGACACCATGTTGGTATAAAGCTTGTCGAATGCCTTTGGGTACTTGCTCATCGCCTCGGAAAGGCTGCCGCCCCCTTCGACTTCATCTGATACGCCGCCGATGATTGCCTTCAATAATCCCGGCTTCTGCTGCTGCTCGAGAATCTGCAGGCTCCGCAGAATTGGCAAACCGGCGTCCTGAAGCGTGGAAAGCTGGCGCGTGAAAGCCGTCAATTGCTTGCGCGGCACGCCACCGATGGAGATCGGCATCGAACGCTTGGAGGCGGAACCTTCTGCCGCCGCTGTCGCCGACTTTTTCTTGGCCGCCTTGCGAACGGCCTTTTCCTTCACCTTGGTCGGGAAGTACCCCTTCTGCCGGATTTTTGCGATCGCCTCCTCGCTGGACCCGGCATCAAGCTCATCCTTAACCTCTTGGCCGGAGGAATTCATCGCTTCAAACGCATATGTGGGCATAGGTTACGCTCCGCAATCAAATGTTTGATGCTCACTCAAGCCAGTCATTCACCCATCTATTATTCGCCCCGTCCAGTAACAAGTCGAATCATCGGTTTCGACGGCGTTGGACCGCTGTGATCCCGATTAAACCGCACGGCGGCGCCTGCGGACATGCTCGCCCTGGCATCCAACCCTAGGTCCACTCAGTCCGGGCGGATTGACCGTCGGCCAATCATGAATCTTCCATCGCCGTCTCCTTCACCACTTCCTCGATGCTCGTGACGCCATCGTAGATCGCCAGCAGGCCGCTTTGGCGTAGGGTGCGCATTCCCCGCGCGCGGGCCTCGGCGCGGAGAACCTGTGTGGAAGCATGCTGGATAATCTGATCGCGCATGTCGTCATCCAGGGTCATGATCTCAAAAATGCCCGCCCGGCCACGGTAGCCGGTGTTGTTGCAGGCATCGCATCCCTTGCCAAAATAGAATTTTCTTCCCTCGACCTCTTCCCGCTTAAGCCCGATCTCAAAGAACTGGTCGTCGCTGGGTGTGTATTCTGTGCGGCAGCCCGAACAGATTTTGCGGACAAGGCGCTGCGCGACGATGCCTTCCAAAGTCGAAGTCACCAGTTATGGTTCCAAGCCTAGATCATGCAGGCGCGCGATCGCCGAAGGCGCATCGTTGGTATGCAATGTGCTGAATACCAGGTGGCCCGTAAGCGACGCCTGCACCGCTATCTCCGCGGTTTCCTTGTCGCGGATTTCACCTATGAGAATCTGGTCCGGATCCTGTCGCAGCATGGATCGAAGCACCTTCGCAAACGTCAACTCAATATCATCACGAATCTGGCACTGCACGATTCCATCAATGTCGTATTCGACCGGATCCTCGGCCGTGATGATCTTCGACGACGGATCATTCAGCTCGCGAAGTGCGGAATAAAGTGTGGTCGTCTTCCCGGAGCCGGTCGGGCCGGTGACGACGACAATTCCATTCGGCTTGCGGATCAACTGCTTGACCTGCCCAAGCTCATCATCACGCAGGCCCACTTTGTCGAGATCGAGGCTTACGTTTGATCGGTCCAGCACGCGCATGACAACCGATTCGCCAAACATCGTTGGAAGTACGGCCACGCGAAGATCGATTGGCTGGTTGTTCACCTGCAATTCGATTCGGCCATCCTGCGGCATGCGCCGCTCGGCGATGTCCAGATTCGCCATAACCTTGATGCGCGAGCTTATGGCGGCCGCGATGTGCGATGGCGGTGGCATCATTTCATACAGCACGCCATCGATGCGGTAGCGCATCTTGAATTCATCCTCGAACGGCTCGAAATGAATGTCCGACGCCTTGTCCTTGATTGCCTGCAACAGTACGAGGTTGATCAGCTTTTTGACGGGATTGGAATCGGCCGCGTCCTTCAGCGTTTCCAGGTCGATTGATTCGCCGCGCTTGCCGAGTTCCTTGAGGGATTCGTCGGTATTCAGCTCGCTGAGCACGTCGCTGATACCCTCGGCCGCCGCGTTGTAATGCTTGGCGATAAGGCGCTCGATCAAATCCGGATCGCCGATGCGGGCGGTGACGTTGAAGCCGAACAACGATCGCAGATCGTCCAGCGCGCGGAAGTTTTCATGGCTGGCCATCGCAATGACCAGCTTTTTTGTCGTCGTGTCGTATTCAAGCGGCAGGATTTTGTGCGTCGTCGCGGTCTGCGCGGGAACGGCCTTTAAGGCTTCCTCGCTCGGCTTAACGCCGGACAGATCGACAACCTCCATCCCGCGCTGCGCCGCCAGTGCGATACTCAGATCCCCCTCTTTCACAACCCCAAGGTCGATCAGAATTCGGCCAAGCTGTCCGCCTTTGGATTTCTGAAAATTAAGCGCTTCCAGCACCTGTTCCTGCGAAACCTTGCTCATCTTTACAAGAACGCGGCCGATCTTTCGTCCCTGTAACTGATCGACAGGTGGAAGGCCGCCGGGGCGCGGCGTCAGCTGGCCGGGAGTTCCGCCCGGCGGAGCAGAGGTGCGCGGCACGCCATTGGGAGATCCCGGCTGCACAGCGCTGCCCGGCCGCTGTGGTCCGCCAGTGGAGGCGGATCGTTGAGCGCCCGTCGCCAAGGGTGGGCGGGTCATTGGGGCGGCTGCGCCAAGAGGGCGCGCCGGAGTGGAACTCGGCGCGCCCGGAGCGCGAGTTGCCACGGCTGACCCCGCCGGTCGGGCGGGTGTGCCAGTTGGTTTGCCGGGCGCCGCGCCCGATCCGCTCGGAGGTCCACCGGTTGTGGTGCTCATGCCTGCGTCCTTTTCGATCGGCCGGCCGCTCTCAATGGCCGAACCGCCCTGCCCGAGCGCCGCTCGGCGTGTCCAAACTTATTCCTGCGTACACCCAACGGATTGTACGCTAAATTACCCTCGTGAATCAGCACAATATCCATCATTTCAATCGGGCCATGCGAGCCCGGTTTGCGGCAAGCTGCGCCTGGCGCTCGGCCTCGTTGACAGGTTGTGCTGGGACGGGGGGCGGCGCACCGCCTGGCCCGGTCGGCGCGCCGGGAACTGCGGCAGCGCCCGGCACGGTGCCGGCCGCCACTCCAAGATCGTCAGGTTCACTTTCAGGCCGTTCGAGCCCTGCCCGCTCCATGCGGTCAACCATCTGTCCTGGATTGCGCGATTTGTCGATCGCTTCTTCTTTGGAAATCTTTCCCGCCTGAAAGTTCATCCAGAGATTGTCATCCAGCAACTGCATGCCATAGCGCTTGCCAGTTTGAATATCAGAATCGATACGGTAGCTCTTGTTCTCGCGTATGAGATTCTGAATGCCGGGAGTTACATACATGAATTCGTAGGCCGCGATCATGCCGTCGGAATCGAGGCGTGGGCAAAGGCACTGCGAGAGCACGGCGATGAGGTTGTTGGCAAGCTGAACGCGAATCTGCTCCTGCTGATCGGTGGGGAAGGCGTCAATGATGCGGTTGATGGTGGACGCGGCACCGGAGGTATGCAGCGTTCCAAAAACAAGGTGGCCGGTTTCGGCGGCGGTGATGGCCGAACCGATCGTCGCCAGATCGCGCATTTCGCCCACCAGGATCACGTCTGGATCCTGGCGCAGCGCCCGGCGCAGCGCCTCCGGAAAGCTGGGTACGTCCACGCCGACTTCGCGCTGAACCACGATCGATTTCTTGTGGGGGTGGTAATACTCGATCGGGTCTTCCATCGTGATGATGTGCTTGTCGAACGTCTCGTTGATGTAGTTGATCATCGCCGCGAGCGTCGTCGTCTTGCCGGAACCGGTCGGGCCGGTGACGAGGAAGATGCCACGCGGGCGACGGCAGATTTGCTCGGCCATTTTCGGCAGACCGATTTGCTCGAACGTCAGCATCTTGTTTGGAATCCGCCGAAGCACCATTGAGCAGAATCCCTTCTGCTTGAACACACTGACGCGGAAACGCGCCGCCTCGCCATAAGCAAAGCCAAAGTCCCCCGAACCCGTCTCTTCAAACTCCTGCTGAATGCGCTCGGGCGTGATCGACTTCA
>JBBQCK010000212.1:0-5536 GCA_038318605.1 Tepidisphaerales bacterium
GGCGGCGGCAAACAGTGGAACATTCATCACAACGCGGCCGGTCTGAACGCCTTCACGTGGCTGACCATCCTCGCCGGCGGCTCCATGATGCTCTACTGGCAATGGCGCTCCCATCGCGCGGGGCAGGAAATGCAGCACGGAACCTGTGTAGACGCCGCCGGCCGCTGGCGGCCAAACGTCGGGGCATGGAAAAAGCTCGCCGCCGATTTTGCCGTCCACGGCGAATACCTTCTTTCCCATCCGCCGCGCCCCGCCGATCTCGCCATCGTCATGTGCACGCAGGCCGCCTGGGCATTCTCCATCGACCCGATCGATGATGACATGCGCTACGACCAGACCTGGCGCGACCGCTATTTTCTCCCACTCGTCCGCGCCCACCTCTGGCGCGATGTCACCGATCTGGAAAACGATTGGGAACGCTACAAGGTGCTCTGCATACCTCACGTCCCCATCGTCAGCGCGTCGGTCCGAAGCCGCCTGATCGAATGGGTCCGCGCCGGTGGCCGGCTCCTTCTCGGCCCCCTCTCGGGCTATCGCGACGAACACTTCGCCGCCTTCACCACCAGCACCTTCGGCGGCCTCGAAGACCTCATCGGCGCCACCGCCAAGCTCGGCTTCTCCGCCCACTGGCGCGACAGCGCCGTCCACGTGCAATTCGACGACGGCGCCGAGTCGCATACCAAAGCGTGGTGCGAAGCCTTCGAGCCTGCCGCGCCCAACGCCAAAGCCATCGCCCACTATCGCGGCGAAGGCGAGTACGCCCACAACTGCCCCGCCGTCATCTCACACACCTTTGGCAAGGGCAAAGTCATCACCCTGGGCTGCATGATCGAGCCGACGCTCTACGCTGCACTTGCCCAGCGGCTCCTCGCCGAAACCGGCGCCGCTCCTCTCGCCAGCGGCGGTGAGGATGTCGTCGTCATCCCGCGCGGCATCGAAGACAGAACGGCCGCCCTCGCCGTAATTAACCTCAGCGAACACCCGCGGCACATCACGCTCCCCAGTGCCGGCATTAACCGTCTCACCGGCAAACCCACACCGCCCACAATCAACCTTGCCCCCCTCGAGGTAATGCTTGTCGAACCTGCGTGATCGCGCTTGCCATATGAGCCGAACCCCACGCAGTTGCGTTTTCACGCCGCCGCATTTCGTGCCCGCGCCCGCTCGCATATGATTCTCTGTCGCACCCATCATGCCCACAGAACAAACGACCTCGCTTAATCCGCTTCTCCGAAAGCTCGACGAAGCGCAGCAGCGCCACGACGCCCTACAACGCCAGCTCATGGACCCCGAAACCCTCGGGCAGTCACAAAAAATGATCGCCGTCAGCAAAGAGGCCGGCCAGCTCGGCCCGCTCGTCGAACGCTACGCGGCGCTAAAGCGCCAGCAAAATGAAATTGCCCAGCTCGAGGAAATGGCCGCCGCCCCCGACGCCGAAATGGCAGAACTCGCTGCATCCGAACTGCCCGCCGCACGCGCATCCGCGGCCGTCATGCTCGAAGGCCTCAAGGATGAGTTTCTCGCCGCCGAGGACAACGCCATCAACTCTTTCTTCGTTGAAATCCGTGCTGGTACGGGCGGCGAAGAGGCGGCTCTCTTCTGCCGCGACCTCTTCGAAATGTATCGCCACTACTGCGAGGCGAAAAAGTGGCGCTTCGAAGTCAACGACTTCTCCACGTCCGATCGCGGCGGATTCAAGGAACTCATCGTCAACATCCGCGGCGATGGAGCCTACCGGCGCCTCCGCTTCGAAGCCGGCGGCCACCGTGTCCAGCGCGTCCCCGAAACCGAAGCACAGGGCCGTATCCACACCAGCGCCGCAACCGTCGCCGTACTTCCCGAAATGCCCGACGTCAAAATCGAAATCGATCCCAAGGATGTCGAGGAAACCGGCTGCCGCGGCGGCGGACCGGGCGGACAGAACGTCAACAAAGTCGAAACTGGCTGGCAGCTTTTTCACAAGCCCACCGGCCTGCGCTTCAAGATGACCGAACACAAAAGCCAGTCCCAAAACAAGGAGCGCGCCTGGGCCCTTCTTCGCGCAACCCTCTACGAAGCTGAGCAGGCCCGCCAGCACGCCACCCTCACCAGCGCCCGCCGCGCCATGATGGGCAGCGGCGACCGCAGCCAGCGCATCCGCACCTACAATTTTCCCCAGAACCGATGCACCGACCACCGCCTCGGCGGAGGCGACGCCACGGGCGCTGGCGAAAAAAACTTTAACCTCAACCAAATCGTCGCCGGCCAGATGGATGAACTCATCGAAGCTCTGCTCGATCTCGACAAACGACAGCGACTCGAAGCCCTTTGATCCCTCATCGCAACCCGAGCATCCTCCGGCAACTTTTGCACCGGCGATCGCACAATCACAAGTCTGTAGTCATGGTGACCCGTGATACCCGACACCCGGAATATGATTGCGGCGACGGGCGTTTGGTTGCCACGGGTCGCTGTACCCTGAGACCTGTGTCGGACGACACCCGCTTACATTTTCCCAAACATGCGCGTCGAGCGCGCGACGTGCGGGTCTCCGAGTACGCCGATCCGAGTTGCAGGCGCCCAGCCTGCTGCCGCCCAACAAGCCGCTGCATGAATGACGCCGAATCCCGCGCGTCAGTCCGCCGCCGTCAACGCCTTCAAACCATACGGCTCCAACTGCACCGTCCGCTTCCCGCGATCCAGCCCGCTGATCTCAACCTCCACCGCCCGATCGCAAAGCGATGTCACCAGCAGACACGACAGACCATTGCTCACAAACGCAAGTGCATCCACTTCCAGCGGCGCGCTGCTGATGCATGACCGCAATTGCGATCCCCCAAGCCCCGCCAGCGCCTGGAGCGCCTCGGCCGCCGGAATCGCCGCGCCGTCTGCCACCAGTCCGCCCGGCCCATGGGTGCGATGAATCGTGATGCTCGCCGCGCCTGCCCGGGCAATCCGGCCGATCGCGCTCAATGTCCACGCCCGCAACAGCGCCGACCGGTGCTGCCGCACCGCCCGCGGACTCGCGGCATCAAAACCAATGCCCGCCGCACTGATCCACAGCGGCGACCGCTCGGAAAACGATCGCGCCGTCCGCAGCGTGTCCGCCAATCCCTCGAGGTTTTCAATCAGCGACAGATCATCCACCGCATGCACCTGCGGATTCACGCCCCAGGCGATCGGCCCGGCCCAGTCGCGCGGCGGGCGATTGCGATTAATGTCGCTGAAGTTGCCCACCGTCCCAATGCCCGCCTCGACAATCGGAAATTCCAACGCCTTAGTCAACATCTGCAAATCCGCTGGCGTCGCTGACGGCTTGCCTTCGCGCGCCACAATCACCCGCGCAATCTCCAGCCGCTTCGCGCCCATCGCATCGCGCCGCCCGCGGATCTCCCGCGCAATCAGCGCCGCCGTCTCCTCGGCGTTTTCCTTCGGCAGTCGCACGAAAAGTTCCAGCGGCGCATTCAGCGCGCCGGACATCTCCATTGCCACTGCAAGCCGCTCCGCCGCATCCTGCCGTCGCATCACCACCTGCAAATGCGCCGGCCGAAGCGACTTCAGCATCGCCAAGTCCGCCGGACTCGCCGAACCGCCCGTGTCGGGCAGCCCAACGCCGATCGGCGGCAGCCGGTGCATCTCGCCGCCTACGACAATGCTCGCCTTCTTGCTCCCTTGCGACGCGGCCCGGCCGCTGATCTTCACCTTCACCGACTGCCGCACGGGATGCTGCGGCGTCAGCTCATAAGGCGTCGGCTCCGTCAGCAGCCGCGAATAGGTCTTGAATGATCCATCAGTCCAATTGCGTTGATCCTCGGTCTCGAAAACCTCCCCATCAAATCGCGCCTCCACCCGCAACCCCGCCGCAGGCTCATGTGAAATCCCCCGCACGCTTTTGAATGGCTGATGCGGTGCGATCAATTCGGGAAACGTGCCCGGTACCTTGGCACCAGATGTATGCTCGACCACGCACGCCTGCCCCGCGCAGCCCGCCAGCGGATGCAAAATGCATACGCCCGTGCGCGCCGTGCGAAACGATGTCCGCGGCAAGCCGACCGCCGAATAGCTTATCTCGGCTTCCATCCCGCCATCCACGATCTGCATCGCGATGTCGATTTCAACATCCCACTCAAGCTCGATCTCCTTTGCCTTGTCGCTCCGCTGAAAGCGAATTCGCACTCCGCCCGGCCGATCGACGCGTTCCAGCTTCGCTATCGTCCCCACAACCGTTCCCCATCCCGGCTCCCGAACCGCAAGATAAATCCGCCGCAGCACCTCCACGCCCGCCACTCGCAAATAGCGCACATCGCCATCAGCAAAAAGTACGTCCAGATCCCCCAGCGAAATGAGCTGCCGCAAGGCATTGGGTGACGTGTCGGTCATGAGTCCTGCCTCACCGGTTGCGGCGCGCCGGCAATGGCTCGTTGGATGGCCGCGTTAAGTTCCTGAAAATTGACGGGCTTGGTCAGGTGCATCGCAAATCCCGCCGCCCGGCACCGCTCGATATCCTGCTCCATTCCAAATCCCGTCAGCGCTATCGCCGCCACGTCAGGCCGATCGGCCCGGATGCGCCCGATCAAATCAAAACCAGTCCCGTCCGGAAGTCCGATGTCGCTCAGCAGCAGATCAAAATCCCACTCCGCCGCCGCCGCCATTGCCGCCTCAATCGAATCCGCCTTGCGCACTTTGTATCCCCAATGATCCAGCAGCCGCGCCATCACCGTTGCCGTGTCAATGTGATCCTCTACCAACAGCACACGGCACGATCGCCTCGATGCCTCGGCTGCTTTTTCCTCGCGCCCGGCATCCACCTCGGCTGGAGGATCGCTGGCCGGCAGCGTGATCGTAAATGTAGATCCCTGTCCCGATCCTTCGCTGGCCGCGCTGATCTTTCCATGGTGCGCATCCACCAGCGCCCGGCTGATCGCCATCCCCAGCCCCAGCCCGCCATACTGGCGTGCGATCTCCATCGACCCCTGCTCAAATGGCCGAAAAAGACACCGCAACGTCTCCGGCGGCATGCCGATCCCATCGTCCCGCACTTCAATAATGAGCTGCCCGTGATCGTCGTTGTGCGTGCTGATCGCGATATGCCCCGACTCGCGCGTGAACTTGACCGCGTTCTTCAATATGTTCCAGATGATCTGCTGCAGTCGCGCTGGATCTCCCTGCACATGCGAGCGATTTGCCTGTAGCTCCATCGAGAGTTGGATGCGCTTGCCGTGGATGTCGCTGGCGTACATTGTTGCGACTGCCTGCACCAACTCGTGCAAATTCGCCGATTCCAGATGCAGTGGCAGCTTTCCGTTGACGATGCGCGTCAGATCCAGCAGATCGTCGATGAGCCGCGCCTCGAGGTTGATGTTGCGGCGCATCACCTGGACATCCTGCTGCATCCCATCCGGCAGATCGCCGTCCGCCTCCCACAGCCCCAGCGTTGCAAGAACCGGCGTCAGTGGCGTGCGCAACTCATGCGACAGCGTTGCCAGAAAATTGTCCTTCGCGATACTCGCGGCCTCCGCAGTTTCCTTCGCCGCGATTAGATTCCGCTCGCTCTCCT
>JBBQCK010000213.1:0-5535 GCA_038318605.1 Tepidisphaerales bacterium
CTGCGCCGGTTCCGATCCGCATATCGGCATTTCCATCGGCCAGTCGCTGCCCCTGGCGATGCAGGGTTCGCGCATCACGCCGCTGGCGTTCGAGAACGCCGACGCCTATCGCTACAACGGCAAGGATCAACACCGCTACGCCGAATTGAACAAGCATGCCGCGCAGGGCGCAAACGCCAAAGTCGCCGCGCCCGCAAAACCCGCCATCGCCACCGTGGACAATCAACTCGATTTCCTCACGCGCACCGCCATGGATGCCCAGATCAGCAGCGAAAATATCGCTCGCATCACACGGCAATATCGCTCGACCGGCCAATATCCAAATGGTGACTACGGCTCGGGCCTGCGCACCATCGCCGCGATGATCGCCGGCGGGCTTAACACCCGCGTCTACTATGTCTCGCTCGGAGGTTTCGACACCCACGCCAACGAACGCGGCCGGCACGACGGACTTATGCAGCAATTCGCGGCCGGCCTTTCCGCATTCTGGACCGACATGCGCCAACAGAAAAACGACGATCGCGTCCTCGTAATGACCTTCAGCGAGTTCGGCCGGCGCGTGGCCCAAAATGCCAGCGGCGGCACCGACCACGGTGCGGCCGCTCCCATGCTCCTGCTCGGCAAACACCTCCAGCAGCCCGTTGTTGGCAAACACCCCTCCCTCAACCCGCGCGACCTCGACCAGGGTGATCTGAGATTCGGAACCGATTTCCGCAGCGTCTATGCCACAGTCCTGCAAAACTGGCTCAACACGCCCAGCAAGCAAATCCTCGGCGCGCAATTTCCAATGCTGCCGCTCATCAAGGCGTAGTGATTGCGTCGCTCCCGTCAGTCGATGGCAAAATCACCTTAACCTCAAAGACACCGCCATCGCTCGTCGCCACAATCGAACCGCCCAGCATTTCAATCGTGCGGCGGCAAAGCGATAGCCCCAATCCGCTGTGCAGCCCAGTCATCGTTCGCGCCGAGTCGCCGCGCCAGAATCGGCCGAATACATTTTCGCAATCACTCGGTGCGATGCGGCTGCCACTGTTGCGGACGATCAGCACGACGCGCGAGCCATCAGGAGTGACGCGCAATTCAATCCAGCCAGATTGCTCGCCATGCGCGACTGCATTATCGATCAGGTTGTCGATCACTACCGAAGCAAGCTCCCGATCGGTTGCAACGCCGGCGGGTGTTAGCGACAGTCGAACGTCCATATCACGCGCGTCGGCAGCATCTGCAAAATGCTTCCATCGCTCGCCAACAAGCGACGCCAAATCGACGTGCCGCCGCTGAATTTCAAGCCGGCCGGCGTCCGCGCGCGCCAGCGTCAGAAGCGTTTGCACCATGGCATGCATACCCTGCGTGGCGGCCAGACATTTCTGAATCGTCTTTCGATATTCATCGGCCGGCCGGGGATGCATCGCGGCCACCTCCATGGTGGTCACAAGCCCGGCAAGTGGCGTCCGCAGCTCGTGCGCAACGTCGGCCGAAAACCCCCGTTCGCGTTCAACCAGAATACCGACGCGCGAGAGCAGATCGTTCAATCGTTGCACCACCGGCAGCATTTCCAGCGGCACATCCTGCGATTCGATCCGGCGCGCCAGATCGCGTTCGCCGATCGCACCGATCTGCGCCGCGAGTCGCGTCATCGGAAGCAGCCCCCGCCCAACCACGCGGGCCATGACGCCCGCCGTGGCAACCGACGTCGTTGCGAACACAGTTGCAAGCAGCCATCCGAGAATTCGCAGCCGCTCGTCAAAACGTACCGCGCTCTGCGCGACCACGACGCGGGCGTCCCCGCCTGCCCCCGCCTGCCTCGGCCCTCTCGCATCATCCTCTTCCGCATCCTCCATTCGCGGCGTAAACGTCAGCGATCGCCACCGTGCCCGCCCGCCACCGGGAAGGCGGGCAAAGCCCATCGCGTCGCGGCTTCCATCGCCCATGTGCGCGCCAAGCCACGGCGTTCCATCCGATCGATGAATCTCCTTGCCGGCCCCGTCAAATAGCGCATACCCCGCATCGCTTTGCGATTCATACTGCGGCAACCGTCCGCCCTCTATGTCCAGTCGCAGGCCCCGCCTGTCCATCTCGGCCAGCGCGCTGATTGCCTGTGCCTGCACCAGCAAGGCCCGATCAAACTCCGCGATGAGGCTGTGGCGGATGGCGATATAAAGAACAATCGCTGCCGCCGCGAATATCGCGAGCGTCGCACAAATCGTTCCCACAATCAGCCGGCCGCGCAGCGATTTCATCGGATCGAAACCTCGTCCACCCCAAGCATGTATCCCTGCCCGCGTCGGGTATGAATCAGCCGCGATTGACCGGGCTTTTCCAGCTTGCGCCGCAGATGTCCGATGTACACATCAACCACATTGCTGCCCGCATCGCAATGAAGCTCGTAAAGGTGCTCCCAGATCTCAGTGCGCGAGACAACCGCGCCCGATCGCATCGCCAGATATTCCAGCAGCGCAAATTCCCGGGCCGTCAACTCGACAGGCACATCGGCGCGCCGCACGGTGCGAGACGTGGTGTCGATGCAAAGATCCTCAATCTCGATGACCGGGTTTTTCGACCGGTATCCGCGCCGTACCATCGCCCGCACGCGCGCCAGCAGTTCTGCAAATGCAAACGGTTTTACGAGATAATCATCCGCGCCCGCGTCCAGCCCAAGGATCCGATCCTCCGTCGCGTCGCGCGCCGTAAGTATCAGCACGCTCGCATCACTCTTCGCCTCGCGCAGTTTTTTCAGCAGCGTAATTCCGTCAATCTCCGGCAGCATCACATCGAGAATGATGACATCGTATTCCGCCCCCGTTGCCATCCATAATCCGGTCTTGCCGTCCGCCGCCACATCCGCGGCATATCCCGCCTCGCGCAGCCCCTCACGCAGCGATTCACGCAGCAGCTCATAATCTTCGATCACCAGAACCCGCATGCCGCATTCCAAAAAAAAGGCGTCGGGGCCGTGCGCTGCGCGACCCCGAAGCCATGACTTTCAAGCGATCGACTGCCGCGCCGCATTGCGGCCGGCAACTTTACTTGCCGTCCTTGTCGTCATCGTCCTTGCCTTCCTTCTCATCGTTGTCGCCATCTTCCTTGTCGTCGTCCAGCTTCTTGCTGACCAACGCGCCGTCATCGCCCACTTCAATCTCATAGTCCTTCCCGTCGATCGTGATATCCGCGTGATATTCAGTCTTGCCATCCTCGGTTTCACTCTCGACTCCCTTGACCGTTCCACCCGCCGCCTCGCGCGTGATCGTCTGCCGCACAGCTGCCGGGCAATCTTCGATGCGCACCTTCACTTCCTTTTCCTCATCCTTGCCGGCCGCGCCTTCGCCTAGTGCACCGGCCGCACAGCCGAAAGCCCCAATCGCCAGCGTCGAGGTAACGATCCATCGGTTCATTCCAAAATTCATCACAGAACTCCTTTTTGCCCGGCCATCCGTGGACACTGGCGAACATTTCACCAGTTGTCCGGCCGGGCTTTTAGAGACTTTCGCTGATCGAGCATGAAAGGACGATGAAATCTCATCACAAAAATAAAAATTATCGCGGACCGTGTATTCCCCGCAAACTATTCCTCGATATCCAGTCCGATATCCAACGCCGGCGCCGAATGAGTGATGGCGCCGACAGCGATACGATCAACCCCCGTTTCCGCGACGCTGCGGATCGTTTCCAAAGTCACGCCGCCGCTGGCTTCCAGCGCCAACCGCCCCCGCCGCGAAGACCCATCCCGAAGCCGCACCGCCTCGGCCATCGCCGGGCAATCCATATTGTCCAGCAGTATCACGTCCACACCCTCAATCTGCATGACCTCGCGAAACTGATCGAGCCGATCAACCTCAACCTCAATCGGCCGGCCAGGATTTTCCCCGCGAGATTCCCCGACTACGCGAGACAAATAGCCGTTTAATTCGCGCAACGGAATCGCCGCCAGGTGGTTGTCCTTCACCAGAAGGCCATCGTACAGACCGATGCGATGATTGAACCCGCCCCCCCGCGCAACGGCGTATTTGTCGAGCAGACGGAAACCGGGAAGCGTCTTGCGTGTGTCAAATATGCGCGCCCGTGTGCCAGTGATGCGCTTCACGAATCGATGCGTAAACGTCGCAACGCCGCTGGTGCGCTGCAAAAAATTCAGAATCACACGCTCCGCCGACAACAACGACCGCAGCGGCCCGCGTATGCGCAGCAGCGGCGTCGCCCGCGCATCGCTCAGCCGCCCTTCGATGATGTCAAAGTGAAAACCGGGAATCTGCTCCACCCGCAGCCGCTCGTCGTAAGCGCCGCAGATCATCTCGACAATTGGCAGCGCGCAGACAATTCCCATCTCTTTCTGCATCAGCGTCCCAACGCCGCGGGTATCTTCCCCAATCAACAGGCGGCTCGTGACATCGCCGTCCCCCATGTCCTCTCGTTTTGCCAGAAGTATCACTTCGCGCAATGCGTCAAACGATGGAAAAACGGCCGACGCCCCGCCTGAATCGTTCTGTAAGTTCATAAAATTGCATCCCCGGTTGACCCACAACGAACCAATCCATTCCTGTCTTGCAATTTTACGCATCGTCGAGCCGGGCTTTCCAGCAATTCTTTTGCTGATTCTGACGCAGGCGCGCCTGGCCGGCAGGCATGGCTATTGCCTGCCTCTTCTGAATGGCAAAACATCGGAAGGAATCATCCAAACCCGCCGAATCGCACGCCAAAGTGGCCTTGATCACCGGCGCCGGCTCCGGCATCGGCAAAGCCACTGCAATGCTACTGGCAGAAAAAGGATATCGAATTGGCGTCCTCGACATCGATTCCGACGAAGTCCACTGCGTCGTAAAGGACATCAAGGCGGCCGGCGGCGGCGCGGCCCCACTCGTCGCCGACGTATCCAACGCCGAGCAGATGCATTCATCCATAGATGCGCTGGTCAAACAATTCGGCCGGCTCGATGTCGTGTTCGCCAATGCCGGCATCAATGGCGTCTGGACCCCCCTCGAAGACATGCACCCCGACGAATGGGATCGCACGATCGCGATCAACCTCCGCGGCACTTTCCTCACGGTCAAATACTCCATCCCCCACCTCAAGAAAAAGGGGGGTGCAATCGTCGTCACCTCCAGCGTCAACGGCACGCGGCTGTTTTCAAACGTCGGCGCTTCTGCCTACGCCAGCAGTAAGGCGGCCCAGGTCGGCTTTACAAAAATGATCGCGCTCGAACTCGCCAAACACAAAATCCGCGCCAACGTCATCTGTCCTGGCCCGATCGCAACCCTTATCATCGCCACCACGGAAAAGCGCAACTTCGCCAAGTAAAAGGTGCCCGTCATATTCCCCGATGGCAATGTCCCCCTGTCCCACGGCAAATCCGGCTCCCCGTAACAAGTCGCCCGTCTCGTCGCCTTCCTCGCCAGCGACGAAGCCAGCTTTATCACCGGCACCGAAGTCTGGATCGACGGCGGCATGACACTTTTAATGGGATAAACCCACCCCTGAAATCTGCAACCCGCAGCCTGACATCTGAAATCCGCAATGTGAAATCTGAAATCTGAAGCTCCC
>JBBQCK010000214.1:0-5512 GCA_038318605.1 Tepidisphaerales bacterium
GTCGGAACGCGTCAGACAATTTGGCGGCCGGAAAGACGGGATCAACGAGTAAGTTGCCTTTATGGGATCTTCGCCGCCGACCATTCCTTATCACACGCCGGGCCGATCGCCGATCGGGGATCGCGGATATTCGCCGTTGATTGGGTCGCTCATCTGTGGCGCAGGATGCTGGTTAATCTCCGTCGTACTTTTGATAGTAGCACCGAGGAGCGTGGGACTGGGAACTGCGATTACCATTCTCTTCGCATTGGTGCTCGCGCCAACGTCGGCGCTGCTGGGGGTGGTGGGCGCGCTTTTTGCCTTGCGTTTCGGCCGTCCTCGGCCACATTCGATCCTGCTCGCGATTCTGGCAATCGTGTTAAACGGCGGCTGGCTCCTGGGCGTGTTTACATTGTTTGCGGGCCGCTGTTGATACAAAAGCGATAGGCATTGCAGGCACTCAGCGTTGCAGCGGGGCCTTTGAAAACTTTGGTGCGCCCGAAACTTATGTCGATCGGGGGCGTCCAATGTATGGCTGCGGTATCATTGGCCGCGACGCTCTTTAACCTGCGAAAGGCTTGCACATGAATTTGCCGCGCGCATCAACTGGGAAATCCTCGCATCAACATACCCGCCGCGCCAGACGAGGTTGCGCGGCAATCGCATTTGCGGCCGGGCTGGTGGTTACCGGCGTGGGCGCGGCGGCGCAGCCTTCAACCGCGCCGGCGGCAGCGGCGGCAACGGCGACGACCCGGCCGGCGGGCCAGGCGGAGCTTCCCGTCCGGGCGGTGGTGCTCTACTCCAGCGGGGTGGGATATTTTCAGCATGTCGGGCGCGTGACCGGCAACGCGACAGCGGAGTTGCCATTCAAGACCGCGCAGATCAATGACATGCTCAAGAGCCTTGTTTTGCAGGACAAAAGCGAAACCGGCCGGGTGGATGCGGTGGTCTATCCCTCGCAAGATCCGATTGGCAAGACGCTGAAGAGCTTTCAGATCGACATCACGAGCAACCCGTCGCTGGCGGAACTGCTGAACCAGCTTCGCGGTGCGAAGGTGCGGCTGAGCGTGAACACCGAACGGCTGGAAGGGACGATTCTCGGATTGGAGAAAAAGCCCAAGACTTCGGGGGACAAGCAGGTGATCGAGGTATGGGTCATCAACCTGATCAGCGACGGCGCGATCCGGGCGATCGAGTTAAACGATGTGAATCGGATCGAGCTTGAGGATCCGCAGCTACAGGAAGAGTTGAACAAGGCGCTGGCGGCGTTGGCACAGTCTCGCGATCAGGACAAGAAGCCGGTGACGATCAGCTTCAAAGGCCAGGGAGAGCGCGACGTTGTGGTGGGGTATGTGGTCGAGACGCCGGTGTGGAAGAGCAGCTATAGGCTGATTCTGCCGGCCGACGCCGCTGCCAAGCCGCAGTTGCAGGGGTGGGCGATCATCGAAAACCAGACCGACAACGACTGGAACGATGTGCAGCTTTCACTGGTCAGCGGCCGGCCGATCAGCTTTATTCAGGAGCTTTATCAGCCGCTTTACATTCCCCGGCCGGTGGTGATGCCGGAGCTTTATGCGAGCCTTCGACCGCAGACGTATGACGCGGGGATGGAGAAGGACAAGGCGCAGGGAATTGCGGGGAAATCAGAAATGGGCTTCAGGCTAGATGGGGGGGCGCCCGCCGCGCCGGCGGCACCGGCCCGCAGACAGAGCGTAATGAACGAAGAGGCGGGGGCCGCGCGGGCCGGGGAACAGGACAGGGAGCTGCAGATCGACCCGACAAAATCGATCATGTCGGTCGCGTCGGCGAGCAAGATCGGCGAATTGTTTCAATACACGATCGCTTCTGTGACATTGCCGCGGCAGCGATCGGCGATGATCCCGATCGTCACCGATGCGGTGGAGGTGGAGAAAGTTTCGATTTACAGCCAGTCGGTACTCCCGCGCAATCCTCTGAACGGAGCGCGGGTGAAAAATACGACGGGCAAGCATCTGCTGGCCGGCCCGGTCACTGTGCTGGATGGAAGCGCGTATGCGGGCGATGCGCGAATTGACAATGTTCCGCCGGATCAGGAACGGCTTTTGAGCTATGGGGTTGATCTGCAGATGCTGGTGGACGCGGTGAACAACCGCACGGACAGCGCCATTCGCACGGGGACCATCATCAAGGGCGTGTTGCAGTTGACGTGGAAATATGAGTTCGCGCAGGAGTATGTCGCAGAGAACAAGGGGACGTTGGACAAGGTGCTGATTGTGGAGCATCCGCGGCGTGGTGCGGAAGTGAAGCTGGTGAGCCCGGAAAAAGCGGATGAAAAGACGGATGCGGTGTATCGATTTCGGGTGGCGGTGGCGGCGGGGAAAAAGGCTTCGCTGATGGTCAAGGAGGAGAACATCGCGATGCAGGCGCTGCAGATTTTGTCGGCCGATACGCCGGCGCTGGAGATTTACGCGAGAAACGGCGCGATACCCAGGGCGGTGCGCGATGCATTGCAGGAGGCGATCGCAAAAAAGGGCGCGCTGGTGGAGTTGCAGCGGACGATGAACGATCTTCAGCGGCAGCGCAACGACCTGACGGCCGACCAGGCGCGCACGCGTGAGAACATGCGGCTTTTCGACAAGGGGGATGCATCGTTTCGCAAATGGGCTACGCGGCTGAGCGAACAGGATGCGCAAATGGATGCGCTGGCGGAGAAGATCGAGGGTACGCAGAATCAGATCCGCCAGGGGCAGCGGGATCTGGAGGCGTATCTTTCGGGGTTGAACGTCGAAGAGAAGCCTGCGACGAAGGAGGGGGGTTGAAGCGGGTGGGGTTCGTCTCAATCAAATCGTCGCTCGTTAACCAGCGCGGCTTGAAGCAGGGGGAGGTATTCGGTTGCGGGGATTTGGTAGCAGCCGAATTGGGTGAGGTGTTGGGTTTGGGCCTGGGCGTCGAGGAGTTGGAACTGGCGTTCACGCAGGCGCTGGACGAGGTGGAAAAGCGCAACCTTGGATGCGTTGGGGGCGCGATGGAACATCGATTCGCCAAAGAAGGCCGCGCCGAGACTGACGCCATAGAGTCCGCCGACGAGTTGGTCGTTTTGCCAGCATTCAACCGAATGGGCGAGGCCGATCTCATTAAGTTGGATGTAGGCGGCGATTAATTTGTCGCTGATCCATGAACCTTCATCGCGACCGAGCATGCAGAGGCGCATGGTCTGGGGAAAATCAGTATTGAATCGCACGTCGAACGTTTTTTTCGCCACGCACTGGCGAAGTGAACGTGAGACGTGGAAGCGATCATCAAGTGGAATGAGCCCGCGCGGGTCGGCAGTGTACCAGCGGATCCTGCCGTCGCGATCCGTCATTGGAAACGCGCCCTGCGTGTAGGCCGAAAGTATGCACTCGATATCCAAACCTTCCATGGCGGGATTTTAGCGAGATGGGGAGAAAAGTTGATGGTTGCCCACGGCCGGTTGCAGGAATGCGGGGAAGATTATGTTCTGCTTACCGGGGCGAGGAATCGGTTGAGGCGGTGGTGGCTGCGGGGCGCGTTTTGTGCGGTTTGGTGGATGGCTTTGAGGTCGGTTTACTGTCGGACGGCCGACCCGACTTCCAGGTTGGCGTCGGCTGGCTCGACGGAGTCTTCGCGTTCATCGCGGCGGCAAAGGCGTCGCGCAAGCGCCGGCGCACGCTTGGCTGAGTGTTTTTGGTGCGAACGGCGGGCTGAGTGGCGGCGGCCTGCGCTTCAGGCGTTAGTTGCAGCGTCGGAGACTTCGGGGGCGGCCTGAGGAAATAAAATGCCCCGCCGGCGCAAATGGCGAGTAACGCGCAAAGTAAAACAAGCAACTTGCGACGCGCTCTACGTTTAGAATCGTTGGACTGGGCCATCTGCTTTTAACGTGTTTTTGAAAATTATAGGCGGCGCCATGCGGTCGCGGAATACCGCCGGAGTCTCGCGAAACGGAATTGTCAAAAACGCCTGTCTGCGTCGCCGTAAAAGCGGATCGGTCGCAGCGCTCTTTCGGCCGCGCGTATTTCGTAGCTTCCGCGAATGGCTCAGCCGCGACTGAAAATCCGCGCTACAGGCAATCGCGTCGGCATGCAAAAATCAGTTCGTGTTACCCGTGCCGCCCGGATCCGGGACAGGATCGGTCGGGTTGGCGTCGGGTGGCGTCCATGGGTCGAAGGAGTTGGCGACCTGGTTTGGCGGCCAGATTTCGACGTGGCCGTCGAGATACAGATAGTTCGAGCCGAGGTTCTGCCCATGGCGAAATTTTTCGACAACGCGATCGAAGTCGTTGTATTCCATGTAGTAATCCTGCTCAGTCGCCTTCTTTTCGCCCATCAGGATTTTTGTCGAGGGGTCGCTGGCGGTGTATTTCATGCCGCTGTAGGCGAGATGGCTGTTGACGACATAGGAATGTTCCTCAACGGGATCCTGATCGGTGGGGCAGAGCATGACGGCGGGATTCCAGACCGGCGGCTCAAAGACGCGCGTGGGCCAGCGCTCATCCTTGGGTTTGTCGGCGCCGCGATCGGTGGGGAACATCCAGTCGCGGTTGTTCTGGGAGTACATCGCCATGAAGGTGAAGCACTGTTTCAGATTCGCCTGGCACTTGGTGCGTTCGCCCATGCTGCGCGCCTTGGAAAGCGCGGGCAGAAGCATGGAAATCAGCAGCGCGATGATGCCAATGACCACGAGCAGCTCGACCAGCGTAAATCCGCGGCCGAGGCCGCCGCGCCGATTGTGGGTTACTTTGTGCATAATCTAATCCCTGTTCTCAAAAACAATCCGCCCGATCAATGACGCTTTAGACGCCGGGTTGTTGCGAGAAAAAACCCGATCGCCCCGTCTCGTTATCGGCCGACGCCCATAGTACGCATGCAATCCCGCGGCGTTGCAGGGATTTTCAGGCGTTGGATTGTCGCCGCAAAATTGCCGGGCAGACGAGCAATGCAATGCAAGTTCTTTTCAAATAGCATTTTATGGCGCTTTGTCGCCTTTGGGCAGCGGCGGCTCGGCGTTGTATTTGCGGCGGTATTGTTCGCGGAGGTTCCAGAGTGGCCGCCATTTGAAGTGTTGGCGGGCTTTTTCGGTAATGAGGGGACTTTTATGGTCGGGCCAGTCGGCCGGGAGCGGGGGATAGCCGGGCATGAAGCGCAGATGATCGCGCAACGGCCACCAACTGGAGATGTCGTCGGCGGTGAGGTGGTATGCTTCGCAGCCGGGGCGGGGATTTTCGATGGCGAGTGCGTAGGCGCGCGCGGCATCATCGACGTGGATATAGGTGCCCATGCCATCAAGCGGGCCGATGTCGCGCGCCCTGCGATCGACGAGATAATCAGCCGAGTCGTGGGTCAGCACCCACGGAAGGCGAAAAATGGCAACCGATAGCCCATATCGCCGCGCGACAAACTGCGCGTAATGCTCGTTGGCGAACTTTGAGAGGGCGTAGACATTTTGCGGACGGAGCGGGTGGGTTTCGTCAAATGGAATGAGTAGCGGCGGCAGGTTTGGATCGTCCCAGCAGCCATATGCCTGGCAGGAGGAGGTG
>JBBQCK010000215.1:0-5509 GCA_038318605.1 Tepidisphaerales bacterium
GCCGAGCCCCCCTGCCGGCCGATGCGGGTGTGGATCGTATTCTCGATGCGCTCGATTCGGCCGGGAAAAATCTCAAGGATTTCACGGCTGAGGTGGCACTGACAGATGTCGATGATATGACCGGCGCCTCGACGATCCGCCGGGGAAAAATCTTTTTCCAAGTGAAGAACGACCAATCCACACGCATTCTCGTTGATCTGCCGACGCGGCAGGTGGAGGACATTCGGGAGGATCGTCGGGTGCAATACCTTCTCGACGATGGCTGGCTCGTCGATCGCGACTATTCCGGCAAGAACGAAACGCGCCGACAGGTGCTTCGGCCGGGCGAAAAGCTCAACCCGATTAAGCTGGGTGAAGGCCCGTTTCCACTTCCGATTGGGCAGTCGAGGATCGACGTGCTCAAACAGTTCGATGTGACGCCCCAACCCCCGGCCAAAGGCGATCCCGCGAACACATTGCACGTCCGCCTCACGCCCCGGCCGGACAACAGCCAGTTTGCCCAATACCGCCATATCGACGTTTGGGTCGATCGGGAAAAGGCATTCCCCCGCCGAATAGACGCGGCCGAACGCAACGGCAACGAGCGTTCTACAGAACTGGCGGACCTGAAAGTGGATGTTGGACTTGCCGACCGCGATTTCACGCTTGACGAGCTTCCCACAGGCTGGAACCGCCGCACGGAGGAACTGCGCACGCAATAGGCCTGCCGCCAATTCAATCAGCGCGACGAATGGCCCCGCACGGATTCGAACCGTGAACCAAGCGATTATGAGTCGCCTGCTCTAACCGTTGAGCTACAGGGCCAAGGGTGTGGGATGATATCGCGCGAATCATGCAACGCGAGCATTCGCCGGCGAATCAGAAGGCTTGCAGGCTTTCAATTTAGCCGCCATTTTATCTCCCCGCCGACGATCGTCGTTACGGCCCGGCCTTTTAGCTGCCAGCCATGATAGGGGCAGTTGCGGCTTTTGCTGGCGAATTGTTCGAGATCAACGGTCCACGCGCGATTGGGGTCGATGAGGGTGATGTCGGCGTCGGCGCCCTGGGCGAGACGGCCTTTATTTTCGTGGCGCACGATTTGGGCGGGCTTGATCGTCATCAGTTCGATGAGTTTCATCCACGAAATATGCCCAGGCTCGACGAGCGCTTTTACATACAAAGCCAGCGCGCATTCCAGGCCGATGATGCCGAATGGGGCGTTGGCGAATTCAAGCTCTTTTTCCTCGGCGAGATGCGGCGCGTGATCAGTGGCGAGGCAGTCGATTGTTCCGTCGCGAACACCTTCAATGCATGCTGCGACATCGCGTGCGGTGCGCAAGGGCGGGTTCATTTTGTAATTCGTGTCATAGGTACGGCAGTCTTCGTCGGTCAGAAGCAGATGATGCGGCGCGACTTCGGTGGTGACGCATTGGCCATCAGCGCGGGCGCGGCGGACAATCTCGACGCTGCCGGCCGTCGAGATGTGCTGCACATGGTAGCGGCAGCCGATGGTTCGATTGAGCAGCAGATCGCGCGAAATCATGAGCTGCTCGGCCTCGGCGGGAATGCCGCCAAGACCCAGGCTTGTACTGACCACGCCCGAGTGCATCGACCCGCCGCCGAGCGAAGGCTCTTCGCAGTGCTGCATCACCAGACCGTCGAACATACGCATGTATTGCAGCGCCTTGCGCATGACGGCGGCATCGGCCACCCCGACGCCATCGTCGCTGAAGGCGATCGCGCCCCGCTCGTGCATGAGGCCCATCTCGGCCAGTTCTTTTCCGTCGCGCCCTTTGGTGACCGCGCCGATCGGAAACACATTGGCCAGCCCGACGCGCTGGGCCTCGCGCCGAACAAATTCGATTTGTCCTTCATTATCCAGCGGCGGCTTGGTGTTGGGCATGCAGCAGACGGTGGTGAAACCGCCCGCAACCGCCGATGCCGCGCCGGTGGCGATGGTTTCCTCCTCCTCGTCTCCGGGCTCGCGGAAATGAACGTGAATGTCGATCAGCCCCGGCGTTACATAAAGGCCCGTGGCATCGATGGTCTGGTCGGCCGGGCCCGTATTCTGCCCGACGGCGGCAATTTTGCCGTCGCGCAGCAATAGATCCGCCTTCCATTCAAAAGCGCGCTCGGGGTCGAGCAGGGTGCCGTTTCGGATCAGGATTGATTTCATCTCAAATATACACCGAGAACACAATGAGCACTGAGGACACAGAGAGCTGCTACCACTAACAGGCGATTTGACGAATTCCATCGCGTAGTTGCGAAACATTTACGTTCGTCATCCCTGCGTCACCAGATAGAGCACCGCCATGCGCACCGCCAGGCCGTTGGTCACCTGCTTCAGGATACCGCTTTGCGGCCCATCGGCGATGTCGCTGCTGATTTCGATTCCACGGTTCATTGGCCCGGGGTGCATTACGAATACGTCCTTTTTACATCTCTGGAAGCGGTCCCAGGTCAATCCGAAGAGGCGGGTGAATTCGCGGACACTGGGAAACTGGCTGCTCTGGATACGCTCGAATTGAACGCGAAGCATGTTTACCACATCGACCTCGCCGATGATTTCGTCAAGGTTGTGGGTGATGCGAACGCGAGGGGGCTGGTTGTCGGGGCCTGGCGCACCGAGCTTCTCGAACGACTTTGGGCAGAGCGTTGGCGGGCCGACCAGAATTACTTCCGCGCCCAGTCGTGTAAGTGCCCATAGATTTGATCGGGCAACGCGGCTGTTGGCGACATCGCCGACGATGGCCACCTTCAGGCCAGCGATTTTGCCGAATCGCTCGCGCATGGTGTAGACATCGAGCAGGCCCTGCGTGGGATGTTCGTGCGCGCCGTCGCCGGCGTTGATGACGCTGGGCTTGATTGTTCGCGCCAAGAGCTGCGCCGCGCCGGCGGCGGAATGCCGCAGGATGACCACATCAACGCCCATCGCCTCGATGTTGCGGGCCGTATCGATCAGTGTTTCACCCTTGGCAACGCTTGATCCGCGCGCGGTGAAGTTGATCACGTCGGCGCTGAGGCGCTGCGCCGCGAGTTCAAAACTGGTGCGCGTGCGCGTCGAATCCTCGAAGAACAGGTTCACCACGACTCGCCCGCGCAATGCGGGAACCTTCTTCACGCTGCGCGTTGAAACTTCCTTGAAGGAGTCGGCCGTGTTGAGAATGTGGTTGATGTCGGCCGCCCCGAGGTCCTCGATCGCAAGCAAATGACGGCGCGTCCATGGAGGCGGGGAAGCGTCATCCGCCGGCTGGGAAGCCTGAACCGCCAAAGGGTTGGTCATATCGTTCGACATTGCGCTATTTCGGCTCGACAACAATTTCGTCCCGCCCATCCTGCTCCGCAAGTCGCACGTTCACGCGATGATCTATGGGAATATCCTTGATGGTCAGCCCAACGAAGTCGGGCTGAATGGGCAGCTCGCGTCCGCCGCGATCGACCAGCACCGCCAGGCGAACGGCGGCCGGCCGGCCAAAGTCGGTCAGCGCATCCAGCGCCGAGCGAATCGATCGGCCGGTGAAAATCACATCGTCCACCAGTAAAAGCGGCTTTCCGCCGATATCGATGGCAATCTGTGTCGGCCGGACCATCGGGTTCGGGCCGATTTCGGATAGATCGTCACGATAGAGCGTGATATCGAGAACACCACGTTCGATTCGGCAATGTCCCATCTGTCGAAGCATGCCAGTCAGGCGCTCGGCAAGGGTTTCGCCCCGCGTGCGGATGCCGATGATTGTCAGTGGCCGATCGGCCGGAAATGCTGACGAGACGCGTGACGCAAGGCGCTCGACTACGCGCTGAACATCCGACTCATCGTATTGCGTCCGCATTGATGGTGCGGAAGTTATGAGAAACAGCGGCCGCTGACAAATGAGCCGATCATAGCTCAGGGCACTTCGGAGAGCGCGGCGGCGGTGGGGCGCGTAGAGGGCGTCGGGCCGTTTTTTGCGACAATGGTCTGCGCTTCAAAGGGCCGGGCGGTCAGATCATCGGTAAAGCGCACCTCAATGGTGATGCGGTCTCCGGTGGGCACGGTCTGCCAGGGGCAATGAAAAATGAACGATTCGACGAGAAAGCCGTACCAGGCCTTCTTCATCTGCTCCGGGGTGAATTCCCAGTGGCCGATGCGCTGGTTGCCCTCCAGCGAGGTGTCAAAGGCGTCGATCGAAACCACGCCCGTGGCTTTGAGCGAACTTCCGCGTTCATCGAGCGGGACGAGGTAAACTTTCAGGCCTTCGTTGCCGTCGTTTTTCGGATCGAGGTCGGCGGGCCCGGTTAACTGGCCGATCTTGAAGCCGTGCGCGGTAAACAGGCTCGCAAAACGCGTTGTAGGAAGCGTGGGAACTGTGTCCTTCATCGCCTCCAGCCCGCGAATGCGCAACTCGCCGGCGTCGCGTTCCGATTTCGCCTGTACCAGATCGGCGGTGAGCTGCTGGTTTTCCTTGCGCAACTCGATGTTGGCAAGGTTGGGCTTGCCGCATCCGACGAGCGCCCCGGCGATCAGTAATATCAGTGCGCCGCACGCGGCGGATGAGCGCGGCCCGGCCGATCGATGATTGCTGGCAGCGGTCATGGCGAATCAGATCTTGTCGTCATCATCGCCCGCCACCTTGGGGCGCGGATTTGGCTCCGGAGCGCGCTCGATTACGCGATCGGCACATCCATACGAGACGGCCTCTTCGGCAAAGAGCCATTTATTGCGGTCAAAATCGCGGTGGATTTCATCGGCGGTTTTGCCGGTATATTCGCTCATCATCTTGTACAGGCGGTCGCGCAGGCGAAGCATGTGCTGTGCCTCGATGCCCAGGTCGGTGGCCGGGCCCTGCAAAACGCCGCCAATCAGCGGCTGATGTAGCATGACCTGCGAGTTGGTAAGCACCGAACGCTTTCCCTTGGCGCCCGCCGACAAAAGGCACGCGCCCATCGAGGCCGCCATGCCAATGCACGTCGTGGCGACATCGCAGCGCAGGAAGCGCATTGTGTCGATGATGCCCATGCCCGCTGAAACGGACCCGCCTGGCGAATTGACATAAAACTGAATATCGCTTTTGGGATCATCGTTCGACAGGAATAGAAGCTGCGCGATGATGACATTGGCCGAATCGTCGGTGACCGGCCCCGAGAGCATAATGATGCGGTCGCGCAGCAGGCGCGAATAAATATCATACGCGCGCTCGCCGCGGCCGGACTTTTCAATGACGATCGGAATGAGCGAATTGGTCATGGCGTTGTGATTTTGTTGATGGTTGAGTGTTATTGGGCTTCGCGTGTGCGCCGCCGCCAATTTTCTATGCCAGCCGCTGAACGATCTGCACTTCGTTACCTTCGGGATCGCGAAAACTGACGATCGGCCCGCCGCCCACGGCGATGACCGGCTCAAACAGAAATTCGACGCCGGCCGACTTCAATTCGGCGTATGCCTTATCGAAGTCGCTGACCCGCACCGCGAAATGGCGCAGGCCCGCACAAAACCGCGGTACATCTTCCGGTGCCGGCCCGTCGTGGCGAACGGGCATCAATTCCAGTA
>JBBQCK010000216.1:0-5504 GCA_038318605.1 Tepidisphaerales bacterium
ACATGCGATCCGTATTGCAGCTTGGTGGCGGACTTCAACCGTTTGGGGTCATTGATAATCTTGTAGGAATATCGGGTGTCATCGCTGATCCACCAGGTGTTCACCTCGGCGTTGTACCGCGGTTTCACGCGGTAAATCACACCATCATTGTGCTCAAGATAGATATTCTCTCCGCCGGCGTCGGCGGGGCTGATCGACGGCGTGGGCTTCAAAAGCCACACGCGCTGTTTGAACAGAAAATCCTTGTCAAGCAGCGCCCCCACCGGACACAGATCAACCACATTGCCCGAAAGCTTGTTGTTCAGCGGCCGGCCGGGAAATATGTCGATCTCTTCGCGATGGCCGCGCCCCTCGACCATCAGTTCGCTTGTGCCCGAAACTTCCCGCGTAAACCGGACGCATCGCGTACACATGATGCAGCGGTCGTTGTACAGCAGCACATTCAAACCAACGTCTTTTTTCGGCTTCTTCGCCTTGTCCTCCTCGAAGCGCGACTGGCTGCGTCCATACTGGTATGAATAGTCCTGCAAGCCGCATTCGCCCGCCTGATCGCAAACGGGGCAGTCCAGCGGATGGTTGACCAGCAGGTATTCCATGACCTGCTTTTGGTTATTGATGGCTTTGGTTGATTGCGTATGAACGATCATCCCCTCGCGCACCGGCGTCTGGCAGGCGGGGACCATCTTCGGAATCCCCTCGACCTCGACGAGGCAAATGCGACACGAAGCGACAATGCTCAGGCCCGGATGGTAGCAATACCGCGGAATCGCCACCCCCGCATCATCCATCGCCTGCATGATCACCTGCCGATCGCGTGCCTCGATGATCTGTCCATCAACCGTAATCTTGGGCATATGCGGGCGATGGTATAGCGGATCGAATCCAAGGCAAGGCCAGCCAAACCCGCCCGCCAAAATCTCAAATTTTAAATTTCAGATCCCCGGCCGCCGAACGATTCACGGCGTCCCATTCCAGGTTCCCGTCGCCGGCGGCCGAAATTCGACCCTGCCAAACACCCGCTGCCGGCTGTCCACTGTTCCTCCGACTGGCAACCAACAACCTCCCTCCCATAGAATCCACCCGCCAATGCCCTCTCTCGCAGCCGAAATCCACAAGCGCACCCCCTTCGATCTGCCCGAGGCCGAGGCGTATTTGAACCTGCTGCGCACCTGCTCGACATTTTCGACGGAATTTGACCGGCTGTTCAAAGCCCGTGGGCTTTCCGAGGCCACATACAACGTCCTGCGGATACTTCGCGGCGCGGGTGGCGAGGGGCTGCCGTGCCTCGAAATTTCGCAGCGGCTGGTCAATCGCCTGCCGGACATCACGCGGCTGGTTGACCGCCTTGAGAAAGCGGGCCTCGTTCGCCGATGTCGCATTCCGCGAGATCGGCGCGTCGTCATGGTCAAAATCGCCGAAAAAGGCCTGAAAATACTGGCCGAACTTGACCAGCCCGTTGCCCGGCTTCATACCCGACAGCTTGGCCACCTCACACGCGACGAACTCGCCCAGCTCAGCAGGTTGCTCGCCCAGGCGCGCGATGCCGAGCACGACTGACACCATTTGGATCCATCGATGCCATCACTCTCCGTCAAAGACCGCCTCGCCGACCTCCTGCGCCACATCAATTCCGGACAAATCATTCCGGCCATGAATGAGTTCTACGACGCCAACGTGCGCATGCAGGAAAACGCCCTGCAGCCCATTGAGGGTCTGCCTGGCAACATCGAGCGCGAGAAGCTATTTCTGGCATCGGTGAAGGAATGGAAGTCGTTCAACGTCCTCGCGACCGCGGTCAATGGGGACGTTTCGTTTTGTGAAAACGTCATCGAGTACATCGCCATCGATGGCTCGCATGTGAAGCAGCATCAGGTTTCCGTCGCCCGCTGGCGCAACGGAAAAATCATACACGAGCGATTTTATTATGATCCCGCCGGCGCCGCACCGACCGCCTTGTAGAAGCTGAAAACTAAACCTGCCAAGCCACCGCGCCGCCCTGCCGGCGCGCCGAGAGAGGGGCACGCACATTTCCCGCCGCAGCCGCGGTGATTGACGGCATCACGGCACGATCCGGGCATCGCTGTAGCTAGATGAGAGTTGGCCGCGCAGGCCGGCTGCTTCGCGATAAGTCTGCTTCGGGCCGGCCAGCACCGCCTGCAAACCGTCGGGCGTCTCCCTCACCTGAGCTGACATCCCTCTGGCCGCCAGCGCCTGCGCGGCCGCCTGCGCGCTGCGCGGATCTTTAAACGCTCCCACCTGCACGAAAAATGCATTGAAACCCTGATGTTCCTTGGCCGCCTGTGTGAGCTTTGAGTTCGATGCGTCGCGCTGAATCGCCGCGAAGACCTCATCCGCCGGCTTCCATTTTCCCTGTCGCTGCCGGCTGACGCCTATGCGATAGAGCACATTCAGCCGCGCGGGCGAGTCGGGCGCGAGCTTTTCGTATCCGCGGGTCCATTCCAGTTCCGCAGTCGCATAGTCCTCCTGAAAATAAGCGACATTCGCCAGATCGCAGTGAATCAACCCCTCAAGCTTTGCATCAGGCTGGCTTGCAAGCGCCTTTACATACAGCCCGCGTGCTTCATTCAGGTCGGCGGCGCCTGCGGCCGTATTTGCCTTCGGGCGCTGCGCGATCGCCCTGCCTTTCAGGTACAGCGCCGCCGCGCTGCCCGTGCCTGCCGGTTGTGATTTAATTGAGGCGTCGGCCGCGCCGATCGCTTCATCGTATCGCTGCTGCGCCAGCGCATCGTACCCCCCCTGCAACGCTGCCGAGTTGGCCGAATTACTCGATTGGCACCCGGCAGCGCTGACGCAGGCCAGCGCACAAACCCAAGCTGCCACAATCCGCCATCCGCTTGTTCGATCGGTTCGCATCCATGCCTCCGGTCGCTATAAAAACAATATGCTGCTCGAACCACTCTTCGCCCACGCGAAGGCGTCGCCCGACGAGATTGCAATCCACGATGACGCCGGGGATCACACCTGGCGGCAACTGGCCGGGCGAGTCGTCGCGTTGTCACGCCTCATCGGCACGACCACGCACCAGCCGCGAGTTGGCTTGCTTCTTCCTGCCGGCGCAGGCTTTGTCACCAGTTTCTACGCAACGCTCCTTACGGGCAAGACCGTTGTACCAATCAACTTTCTTCTAGGCGATCGCGAAGTCGCCCATGTCATTGCCGACAGCGGCATCGACGCGGTCATTACCATTGGGCAACTCGGCGCGCGACTGGCGGCCGACGGACAACTCAAAATCATCGATCTGGCCGCCTTGGCGGCGGCAACCAGCAGCGCCCCGGCCACCGCCGCGCCGGCCGAACCCGCACCAGCCGGCACCGGCAAGCCGGACGCGCCCGCGCTTCCCGCACCCCGCGCCGATGACGTCGCCGTACTGATGTACACCTCCGGCACCGCCGGCCTGCCCAAGGGCGTCATTCTCACGCACCAGAACCTCCATGCTGACGTCACCGCCGCCATCGCCCACGCCCGCCTCGAAGGTCAGCACCGATTTCTTGGCATCGTCCCCCTTTTTCACTCCACAGGCCTGCTTGCCACGATGCTCGCGCCGATACAACTCGGCGCGCTGGCGGTCTATATCGCGCGATTTTCGCCGGTCGCCACCCTCAACGTGATTCGTAGTTACAAACTTTCGGTATTGGTCGCCGTCCCGAGCATGTACGGCGCGCTCGTGCGCCTCAAGGACGCCGGCCCGCAGGATTTTGCACACGTCTATGCCTGCATTTCCGGCGGCGAGCCGCTTTCCCCCACCATCGCCAAGGCATGGCTCGATCGATTTCACGTGCCCATATATGAAGGCTACGGCCTGACCGAAACCATCGGACCGATCGCCTTCAACTATCCCGCCGCTTATCGTGCTGGCTCGGTCGGGACGCTGATCCCCACCGCACAAATCCGCTTCATCGACGACACCGGCAAGTCTGCCGACGCACAGGCGGGCGGTGAAATCGAACTCAAAGGCCCGATGATCATGCGCGGCTACCACAACCGCGCCGAAGAAACCGCCGCCGCCCTGACTACCGATGGGTATTTCAAAACCGGCGATCTCGGGCGGCTCGACGCCGACGGTTATCTTTACATCACCGGCCGAAAGAAAGACCTCGTCATTGTCGCCGGTGAAAAAGTGACACCGCGTGAGGTGGAAGATGTCCTGATGCGCCATCCCGCCATCGCCGACGCGGCCGTCGTCGGCCGGCCTGATCCATCTCGCGGCGAAGCGGTCGCGGCGTTTGTCATTTTCAAGGAAGGCCAGACCGCCAAACCGGAGGAACTCAAGACTTTCTGCCGCGACCAGGGCCTGACATCCTTCAAAATCCCCCGCGATATCATCATCGAAACCGAACTCCCGCGTTCCCCCACCGGCAAGGTGCTGAAACGCGTTCTCGCGGAAAAGGCCCGCGCGCACCAAGGCTGACACACATTCGACACATCGCGCCGTACGCCGGGAGATTGAATCCCTCTGGTGGGGGTCGGACACTCCTGTCCGACTTGCCGCGCAGCGGCAACGCTGATGGCTGGGCAACAGATCTGCCTTCGGCCGATGTCGGGCAAGAGTGCCCAACCCACCGAATGAAACACGAGCGTCCGGCCCGTGCGCGCACATTTCGCATCTGCGCCAGCCAACCTACAGCGCCGCCGCCCGGGCGTCGGCCTCGTCCGATTGAGTGACCACCCCCGCCAGCGCCCGATTGGCGTTGGCATTTGCCGCATCAGGGAGCCACCAGTCATTACGAATCGTGCGCTGGCCCGCGTTCCGGCGTGCCCAGCCGACATGGTTACGCACCGCGATGTTGCCATAAAAGCTGCTTGCCCCCGTGCCATAGGCATCCCAGACATAGATGCCGACGTTCTGCGCGGTCACCGTCGAGCCGTCGGCGAGCTGGCCGGCCGAGACGACCGTGTTGTCTGCGATCACCAGATCGTGCCCAGCCGCTGCCGCGATGCCGTAATTGGTTGTGTTTAATACAGTGTTGCGATACGCGCGGACGAACGCGCTTGCCTCCCCCGGCGAATCGGCGATGCCGTCGCCCACCATGATGCCGCCACCGCTGAAGCTGTTGTCGTATCGAAACCCGCCGCGGGTGTAACTTTCCGCCGACGGATCGATCGAATACGCGCCGTCTATCAGATTATCGTGGATCCGTATCGGATCTTTGGCGCTACCGGACGAAAGATGAATGCTGATCACGTCCTCGACGCGGCTTTTTCCCGGCCGGTTGATTACGCGGTTGTCGGCGATTTCCGCCTGTTGCAGGTCGTCGCATCGATCGAGTTGGACAAACTGAGCCGGTTCAAAGCCCCTTACCGTCGCGCCATCCAAAACGCGCGTCCGCACATTGAACGGCAGCCATCCCCCGCTGCCATCGCTTTTGCGCCCGTCGATGTCCACGGCCCAATTGCGCGCCACCAGCACCGCCGCCGCGCCTCCATCGCCCGAGGCGTCGTGAAGGTAAATGCCGGCCGTGTTGCGCAAGGTACATTGAACCACC
>JBBQCK010000217.1:0-5493 GCA_038318605.1 Tepidisphaerales bacterium
TCGTCCAAAACCGCCCGCGGGCAACTTGCCAACAGCGCCATCGATCGCTCGCGATAGCCGAGTTGACGAAGTGCATCGACAAGAATTGCCGAATCGACGACCCCGGCACCTGCCTTCGCCGGCAGTTGACCCCTGGGCAGGATGACTTCAAACGGCCCGCCCCTGAGGCGGGAGGTAATCGCCACGCAACCGACCATCCCCGACAATTTGCTATATTCCTTAGGACTCAGAATCAATGCATAATACGGCCCAGTCAGGTCACGACCCGCCGATGGGCTAAGGTTAGCATGAACGAGATCGCCCCGATCCGGGATGTATGCCTGACGCGCCATCCCACGCTCCTTACCACACTTCCCGGCCAATCGGCTTGCCCAGATCCCATTCCCCGCGCCGATGACGCCGCTTGAATCCCACCAGCAGCTCCGCCAGTCGGTAACGCCTCTGCGTCGGCGGCCTCAACAAGTCGACGGACTCAATATCCACCACGCTTCCCACCACGATGGATTTGGAATTGGCAAAATGGCTGGGAATCAGCACCGCCATGCTGCTTCCCCACTTCTTCACCTTCACTGGCATGGGCATCGTCGGACCTCCAAAAGTGATATAAAATGATACATCGCTCGGCCGGCCCGGTGAAATTCCCCATCCTCCTGCAAGGACTATAGTTGCGGATTCAACCTGTTGAACTCCCCGCCAAGGCCGGCACCTCACCTCCCCGCATAACCTGCTCGCACCGACCGCCCCAGCGCCGCCGCGCCGATGGCTGAGATTGCCGCCAGCACGAGCAGCGTTCGCGTGATGCCGACCACCGGAACCCAGCGCTGCCGATCAAACAGCCACATCGCCCGGCCATCGGCGTTGCGAAACCAACGGGTGTAAGGCGCGTAATAGTGCAGCTTGTAAACCGCCCAAGCGCTCAGCAGCAGCAACAGAATACTGGAAATCATCCGCCACCCCCGGCCGCTGGGCAGCGTCAACAGGCCGGCCAGCAGCAACAACGGGCCGGGGTTCGGGTTGACCTTGCCGAGGCATCCATCCACCAGCATCCCCAACGTCCCGAGCGTGCCACAAAAGATCATGCCGAGGACGATGAAATTGACCAGAGTCGATGGAGATAGCATCGCCGACCGTCGCGCGTCGCGGATCAGCACCAGCACCACAAGGCCCCGCAACCCCATCACCACCCAGCATTGCGGCATGCCAAACACGCCAAAAACCGACTCCCGGCCGACATGCCGGTAAATGTGCAAATCAATCTTGCCATCCGGCCGTTCGCTTTGCAGCACCATCTGCCGCTCATCCTCACTGAACGCCGCAAAATGCTGGCCGGGCGGGAACAGCCAGAGCGTGCGGAGCGTGTAAGCGTCGAGGATCGCGCCGGAGAAGGGATCGTAACCGTCGAGAAGGATGCGCTTGTCCGATGCGAAAAAACCGGCCAATCGAAAACCAGGCGTTTGCCCGATGGTCCGCCGCTGCATCAATTGCGTCGTGATTCCATTCCAAAGACACACTGATGTCACACCAGATGAACCCGTGCCAATGCCGGCGATGCGATCGCCGCGCCGGTTGGCAATCCACTCCGTATCGCCCGACGCCCGAATTCGCCCAATCTCTTTTCCATCAGAGCCACGATGGATGGTACAGAGGGCGGACATAGAAGATCCCGAACTTATTACAGCAAATGTATCAGAATCTGGATGCGTGATAACATTCGATCCCGGGCCGTCATAAATCTTTCTACGATCCGAGAGCTTCCACACGGTGGCGAGGTCTCGCTCGATATTTCTAAGCACCAGTAGATCTCCCCGTACCCTGATCGGGGTAAATGTCCCACCAATCACTCCCGAAACGGCAAACAGCCGCCGTGGGGCGTCGTCGCCAGTCGCGGAAATTCGCCAGATAGCCCATTCGTCGGGCCCGGAATTAGAAAGATCGCAGAAGAAGATGTTCCCGTCATAGGCGAGGTAATACCCAGTTGCAGTCGCCAATCGGGGGAATCGACGAAGAAGCGAGCCGCTCGCGATATCTAATATTTCAACACTGTTTCCATAAATGCGAGCATAAATTGGTTTGCTGAAATCGGTTGTGATGCCGAATTCAAAATCTTTCAGGATAGTTTGGGGCGAAAAGCCGTCTGTGGTCGTGCTACTGATCTCTCTTGATTTGCAATTAATGACATCAATCGTCTGCCTAACACTATTCAAGTCATAGTATTTAATAATCAAATTTCCATCAGCAAACCACACCATCGGTGGAATTTCCAATATAAAGGCACCGGCATTGTAGTTCGACCGAATAGTCGAAAAAACATCCTCCTCCACCCAGGCCGACCGATGCCGGCTCAAATAAACCCCCGCCCCGGCAACCCCAAACACCAGAACCAACGCCAGCCACGACGGCCTGAAAAGCCACGGCCCCCAGCCCGGCCGGCCGTATTCGAGCACGGGGCCGATCGGTTTAACCTGTTGGATTTCCTCTGCCATGCGGCGCTCCCTGATCGCGCTGAATTGTAACGCCCCCGGCCGGCCAATGGCGATCAGCCTGCCGGGCCGGCCGATAGCAAAACGGGTTTGGCCGCGAGCACGATTGCAACGCTGGAAGCCCCTGCCGCCAATCAAAAAACCGACCCGCCCCGCCTCGCCACCATCTCGCGACCGAAGCCCCTATTTCAAGACTCAGGCTTCAAGTCTCCGGCTTTAGGCCTCCAGTTTCCAGCCTCCTGTCGCCCCACGGCCTGCTCAAGGATAAGCCGCCGGGTTCGCCATGGTGTGTTCCTTGGTGTGGGCATACGAGCGCTCCACAAAGTCGGCGTGGCCATCACAGAACACCGCATTGCCTCGGGCGCCGGCGTTGGGAATCGGCTGGCCGTCCGCCACCACATCCTTGTCGAGCCGGCGCTGATCCTCGTGATGGATCGCAACGAGGTTGATCAATCCATTGCGCGGCGCCCAGATCGAGCCGTTGCCGTCATCGATCGTGCGCTCGTCCTCCTCATAGACGAGGATCTTTTCCGTGGGTTCCTTAACGTTGGTCAGTTTTTTGCACAGCTCGAAATTGGGCACATGCGTCGGCACCGCGTTGGAAAGCGATGTGATCAGCCAGTTTTCAACGTAGCTGAACGGATAGGGATCAGAAGTTCCCTTGATGCGAAACTCAACGATGTCGGATGGACACCGCAGCACCGAAAGGTTGGTGGGCGAGATTTTCAGATAGGGCGCGATGCCCCCTTCGGCGATGCGAGCGATCTTCGCCTTCTTCCACCAGATGAAATCCTCATCAAATTTTCCAGTCTGCGCGTCATAGGGCAAAAAGCCGGCGTTGGCGTCGGTGTACATGATAAACGCCATGCCGATCTGGCGAAGATTGCTCAGACACGCCACCCGCCGGGCGTTTTCACGCGCCCGCCCGAGCGTGGGCACCAGTATCCCGATAAGGACGGCGATAATGCCAACGACAACAAGCAACTCGACGAGTGTGAATCCATCGTCGCTTGTGCCGGCGCGCACAACCGCTTTATCGCAACAACGCCCCCGTTGGCCTGGCTCGATCAACATGATGTACGCCTCGCCGCCGTCTTGAGAATCTGGGAAGAAGTGAACGAACGGGGGAATCCTACCGTCAACTGTCTCAATCGTCATGCATAAAATCGGAATGTCGTGCGCAAAATGGAAGTTTATTCCTTGCATCCCGCCTGTGCGAGGTTTACAACATGCGGCCGGTCGTTTTGTGCTGTTTTTCCGCCCGAACGTCCGGAAATCAGGGATGAGAACGGCTAAAAGCGGGTCGTGAGCCTGACCGCACAGGCAGTGGCCGATAATTGTCGTCCGGCCAGTGAAAAACATCGAGATTGACGACCCACACCCGGCCTCTGAGCGTAATAGAGCTAACCGGTGTGGTTGATTGGCGCGGATATGCGCTGGACACAGCGTATCCTGACATTGCTGGGTATTCCGACAGTGCTGGTCGAACCGATATTATGGTTCAGGCCGGTCGAAGGATCGACGGGCTGTCGCCCCTGGAACGGGGCAGCTCCTGTGATCTGATTACACACCACGGACGTTACTCCTACGACGCGAGGGCTTCACTGTGCAACACGCCCCACAGCCCGCTGACATTCCTGCCGTAAGTCTGCAAACCAATTCGATCGGTTTAACCGCCAGTCGCCCCAGGTCGCGGCGGCGCAATTTCGTGCGCCGGCGCGGTTCTGTTTTGATCATCGTCGTCAGCCTGCTCGTCTTGCTGGCGCTGCTCGGGACGGCTTGGATCGCGACCACTCACGCCGCCCGGCAATCAACCGAACAAAACTCCGTCAACACACAGGTGGTGCTGCTGGTTGAGGGCGCTGTCGAAATGTCCAAGACCTGGCTGACGACCGGTCTGTCAGGCCGCAGCACGCCGGCCGAGGCGCCGACCTATCGGCCGAGGTCGGATTCCAGCAAACAATACGACTACCACCATGTAACCTGGGCAGGCGGCGGCGCGAATACCACCAATCCGGAATTGGCGAGCCGCTTTCCAGAGCAATCAGGCGCCAGCTATATCTGGCCGGCCGTCTCCGCCCCGCTTGCGCGTGGGGCGACATTTGAATCGCCCCTTGGCGGGCGCAGTTACACCGCCCGCACCGATTTGAAGATCACCTCGATCATCATCGACGGGCAGTTATATCCGGCGTTTGATGTTGGCGGACAATTGATGCTGGCGGCCGACGCCGACGGCGACGGCATCGCCGATTCGGGACTCTGGCCCGTGCCGATGGGGCAGGTCAACGGCGTCACCTATTACTATGCCGTGCGGCTGATCGACAACAATTCCGCCATCAATGCCACCTGCGCCATCGAGCCCAACATTGCCTCCACAGTGCTCGATGCAAACGGCAAAGCGACACAGCTCGCGGGAAATTATTTCCCATCAAACATCGATCTTCATTCGCTGGTGATGAGCAACGCCGAGTGGAACGCATACAACGCCTGGCGCTTTGTCGGATCGCCGAACATGACGCCGGTTATGGACAACAGTGCGGCGCGCACTGACTTCCTGTTCGGGTCGATTTATGAGGCGTGGCAGTATCAGGCCGCGCGCCGGCCGGGCTCTCCGGGGAAAAATACGGCCGCGCAGGCTTATCGCACACTTACGTCGGCGGACGTGGCATCACTGGCGGCGCGATTCACGCTGAGAAGCACCGCCTCGCCGCTGGGCGTTTTTGATGCAATGATGCCGTTGACCACGGGCGATCGCACCGACCCGTATCGCGCTGATCAGGCGGCGCAATGGTTCGCCGACAACTTCGGCACGAACTTTTCGCGGAGGGCCATGATGGTGGCCTCATCATCGGTGAGCAACACGATTCCCGTCATGCCGTTGCCGGTGCTGCCCAGCCCGCTGGGCGGATTGACCGAGCCAAACCTGAAAGTCTCGGTCAACGCGGCCGGTTTTTCGGAGTTGCGCACGGGCGCTTATCTGGCGATGTGCGACACGCCCTATACAACGCCGTTT
>JBBQCK010000218.1:0-5479 GCA_038318605.1 Tepidisphaerales bacterium
AGCAGCGCTCCGATGCTCGTGCCGCTTTGAAAAATGCCGTTGGCGAGGGATCGCTGATGCGGCGGAATGATTCGCGCGACCACCCTCAGCGCTGCGGGCCAGTTGGCCGATTCACACAGCCCCAGTGCGACCCGTAATAGCAGCAGGCTCCAGAAGCCTGTTGCCAATGCCGCCGCGGCGCCGGCCAATGACCACGCCGCCACGGCCGCCGCATAAGCGTATTTAACGTTGACCCGGTCAATGAGGAACCCGGCCAGGATCTGGCCAAGCGTATAAGACCAGTAAAACGCCGACAGGATTAGCCCCAGGTCTTTCAGGCCCAATCGCATTTCCGCGCGGATCAGCGGCGCGGTAACCGAGAGCGTCTGGCGATCCATGTAATTCAGGAGCGTCGCCAGAAACATCAGAACGCAGATCGCCCACTTCCACCACGCCGCAGGCGCCCGCTGCTTCGGCCGGGCATATTCAAGGGTATGAAGCATGGATCACTCGACGGTCAGAACGTCGCCGGGCTTCATGGCCAGAGACTCTGGCACCTGGCGACCGTCCGCTTTGGCCTGCCGCAGGCATTCGTCGAATTCTCGCACCTCCGCGCAATCCGGAGTGATGTAGTGGCACGGAAGGACAGTTTTGAGCTTCAGCCATTCCGCAGCCAGGGCACCCTCGCGAGGACTCATCTCGGCGGAGACGACCTGGCCCGGCCCGCTGACGCGCGCCAGAATTTCCGGCGCGTTGGCGATGCCAATGCAACCGATCGTCGGCTGGTACAGCTCGGCGATCAACTTCAGATCACTGAAAATCGCAGTATCGCCGTAGTGGTAAAATCGAACGCCGGGATCGGCATAAACCACAAAGCTCATCGGCACCCCGGAGGCAAAGGTGCCGTCGGGCATGCGGATCTGCGACCAGTGATGGCACTCCACCGGCTGAACGCGAATCCCCGCCACTTCGACGCAGATGCCCCATGTGGTGGCGCGCAGCTGGCTCTCGGGTATTCCCTTGGCCATCATGTACGCTTTAAGCTCGCCACCGCAGATCACCGGCGCACCCGTCCGACGCGCGATCTTCTCCGTATCGCCAAAATGATCAAACGGAGCATGGGACACGATGATCAGGTCCACCCTGTCCAGCGATTCAGACTTGATCGGACTGGCCGGATTCTCATCAATGAATGGGTCCATCAGAATGCGCTGGCCGCGGCTGGTAATGATCTCATAGGCCGCGACACCGAAGAACCGGATCTTTGTGCTCATGTGGCGCTTCTCCCGGTAAGCAGTTCCCTGAGACGTTCAAAACCGCATTGGGCGCTGCTCAACACCGGGATGCCGAACTGTTGCTCGGGCTCCGGGTAGGAAAAAAGCAGTGCGCTCATGGATAATTGTGCCAGCACCACGCTGTCAAACCGCCCACGCCCAATCTCTCGATGGATCACCTCTGCGAGTGCGCGGTTGTGCCCCTGCACATCTCCGGCGGCCAACTGGTGCCACGCATCCTCTACTGTTGCGCCGCCAAACTCGATGGCGCGGCCCGTTTCGTCGGCCGTTTCCCGCAGCAGCGCCTGCGTGCTGCTCACAGTCGGCCCATGTGTAGCCACCACAAGAACCCGGCCGCCAATCTCAACAGCTCGACGCATCATCGGCTCGTCGATCTGCACGATGGGCACGCCGCTGCTCCGCACCGCCTCCTGCACAGCGCGGTAGCCACGGTTCATGGTGGAGCATGTCAGCATGACCGCATCCACGCGGGCCAGCTCGATCAGATCCGCCGCGTAGCGTACAAACGCGTCGATGTTGGCCTGCGGCGGCACCGCGCGTCCGGCCGCATGCGCTTCCATGAAATTGATCTGCACCGCCTCATTGCCCACGTTGATCAGGTGCGCCCCTGGCAGAAAGCGCCGGCCGAAGTAGTTCGCCCACAGCGTGACCCACGAAGACCCATGCACGAGTCCCACGCGCTTTCCGATCAGCCCCCGATCTCCCGACGGCTCGGGCATGGTATGCGCAACGCCCGTCACCCGCAGGTAATCGCCGAACAGGCGAATCGGATCAGGCAAATCGCCTTCCGTGCTTTGATCGGACGCAGCATGATTGGATGATACTCGCATGGTTCTCGACTCTCGCCAAACACTCCGGCGGCAGCATACCACAGCATGTGGATAGTCAGAAACGGCTCGGACTTCGCAAAAGCGAGGAGATTTGCGTGCACAGTGCCTGGCTCTTTTCGTCGCGCTGCGGAATAGAAAACGTTAGAGAAGAGATATTCGGGACAGGCCGATTCGTTTGGAGATTGAATTTCCGCCCGTATGATTTTCAGATAGTGGACCCCCGCACTTTACTGCTTCCCTGGTGGCTGGAGCTGGCGAAGGGGTAAGCCGTTCAAAAATGTTGAGCCCGCCGACGTTTCCAGGGGGCGAATAGGAAATCCCAGAGGCTGCCTGCCAGAATTTTCTCCCCTGTCCGACGGTTTTTTAGTACGCCGATCTCTCAGCTATCCGGTCGATCGCCTTAAACCGCCGCACCGACTGGAAGGACTTTTCGCAGGCGGGCGATTACGCCGGGCAGAATCTGCAGCGCACGGTCGATTTCGGACTCGGTGGTGAAGCGCGAAAGACTGAACCGAACCGCGCCGTGGGCGATTTTTGGATCGATTTTCATCGCAATCAAAATCGGCGACGGCTCAAGGCTGCCGCTGCTGCAAGCCGCGCCGGCGCTGGCGCACACCCCCTGCTCGCTGAGCAGCAGTAGAATCGCCTCTGCCTCAAGCCGCGCAAAACCGATGTTCGACGTGTTAGCGATTCTGCAACTGACATCGCCATTGACGAATGACTCCTCGATGCGTTCGAGTACACCGCGTTCGAGCCGGTCGCGCAATTCGCCGACGTGCTGCATGTCGCCAAGATGCCCCGCCGCCAGTTCGCAGGCCGCGCCCATTCCGACAATGCCGGGAACGTTTTCCGTTCCGCCACGGAGCCCGCGTTCCTGTGTGCCGCCGTACAACAGCGGCCTGAAGCGCAGTCCGCGCCGCACAAAAAGCCCGCCCACGCCCTTTGGCCCGTGAAACTTGTGCGATGCGAAGCTCATCGCGTCAATGCCCATCGCCTTTACGTCAACCGCAATCTTCCCGATCGCCTGCGTTCCATCGCAATGCAGCGGAACCTTGGCCGCCCGGCACCACTCGGCGATCTGCCCGATCGGAAATAAAACGCCCGTCTCGTTGTTCGCCCACATCGCCGTGACCAGCGCCGCCGAATCATCGATACTCGCGCGGAGGTGATCCATATCGAGCCGTCCCGCGACATCGACGCCGATTTCAACGATCTCAAAACCCTCTCGCCCAAGCTGCCCGCACAGCGCGCGTGTGGCTGAGTGTTCGACCGTTGTGGTGACCAAGCGCTTTCGAGGTGACCGTGCATGCAGAATGCCGCGCAGTGCGGTATTGATCGACTCGGTCCCTCCGCCGGTCAACAGCAATTCCGAATCCGCGCAGCCGATCAGGCACGCTACCTGCGCCCGTGCTTCATCCACCGCCTGTCGCGACCGCTGCCCAAATCGATGAACACTTGATGGGTTGCCGAACCACTCAGTGAGATACGGCAGCATCGCCGCGACCACTTCTGGAGCAGGCTGCGTCGTGGCATTGTTATCGAGATAGATCAGGTCCATGGCAGTATCATCATACTCCAGACCCGTCTCATGCCGCACGCGCCGCCGGCCAGCCCGGTGCCGCCCCATCCTGCACGCAGGAAAGAGGCCGGCGCGAGTTTTCAAACCTGACGAAACCCGGTTTACATACTCGCAACAAAGCGGCACGGCCGGTATAGTCCCGGCGATCTGTTATCCGGGACAAGATGCATGAAACTATCCGCCGAGACGTTGCTGGCCAGCCTGAGCGAAACCATCGGGGACGACCTTCGAGCCGTCGAGCAACTTTTTGCCGACGAACTCTGTTCTGACGTCGGCTGCGTCAACACGCTCGTCCGCCATGTCGCGAGATTTCGCGGAAAAATGCTCCGGCCAACCCTCGTGTTGCTCGCGGGCCGGGCTTCCGGCAAAACCAGCGCCGCCCACATCACGCTCGCCACTGTCGTCGAGATGGTGCACATGGCGACACTCGTCCATGATGACGTCCTCGACGAGGCCGAACTGCGCCGCAAAGGCGCAACCATCAACCACCTAAGGGGCAACGAGGCGACGGTTCTCCTGGGCGATTATCTCATTTCCCATTCCTACCACCTCTGCTCGGGCCTCGAATCGCAATTTGCCTCGCGCCTCATCGCACGCACCACAAACCAGGTCTGCGAAGGCGAACTGCTTCAAATCGCCAACCGCAATCATTTCGAACTCGATGAAGCGACCTATTTTCGCATCATCACCGGCAAAACGGCTCGCCTCTGCGCCACCTGCTGCACGCTTGGAGCGCATTTCGCCGGCGCGAGCGAAGAACGCGTCCGCCAGATGGAAACCTACGGCCTGGCGCTGGGTATCGCCTTTCAAATACAGGACGACATCCTCGACATCGTGGGCGACCCCTCGAAAGTCGGAAAAACGCTCGGTATCGACGTTGAAAAAGGGAAAATGACCCTCCCGATGATTCATTTCGCCGCGAACGCTCCGCGCGAACATCGCCAGCTTTTGCAGTCATTGCTCGAAGGCCATGAACCTGACAAGGGTGAAAAAATCCGCAACCTCATCCTGCCCAGTGATTCCATCGCCTACGCACGCATGCGCGCCCGAGAGCAGATCGACCGCGCTCGCAACGCCCTGGCAGAGCTCAAGGCATCCGAGGCCCGCTCGATGCTTGACGCGATGGCCGAGTTTGTTCTGGCACGGCCCATGTAATTACAACGCGCGAACCGCGTGCCCCCAGCGGCCCGCCGCCGAGGGCGACCCCACCGCCCCGCTACCGCGCTAAGTCGCCTCGCCCACTCCCCGGCGATTGCCTATCCTATCTCCATGCCCACATCGACCGACGTCCCACACGGCTGCTATGCCACGCTCACAGCGGGACTCTTTACCATCGGCAATCGCCATATCGAGCGAACCTGGCGCATCGCCGCCGGCGCGCTGCATCCTCATGCCATCACTATCAAATCATCCGATGCACGCATCGCCAAACAGTGGCTCGCGCAGTCCACGCAAAGCGCCCCCACGCCGCCCGGGCATATCGGCGGGCACGATGCGCCAGTGCGCCTCGATACACGCTTTGCACGCGATTGCATCACCGAGCCGGAATCGCTTGTGGCCCATCTCATATTTGAAACCGCGCCGACACATACCCATTGGCGGTTTCAGGTCTTTCCGGAACTGGGCGCCGTTGCGATGCAGCTCGTCTCATCGCCCCATGCACACGCCGACGCGTCCGTCGCCGCAAACACCGAGGCCGCAACAGGCGTCGAGGCCGACCCTTTGCCGGCCAGCGCTCCCATGCCCCCCGCAGACCGCCTCGAACTGCTCGACCTGACGCCGATGCATCTCCGCCT
>JBBQCK010000219.1:0-5468 GCA_038318605.1 Tepidisphaerales bacterium
TTTTTTGGCGAGCTTTCGCTTCTGGACGGCGGGCCGCGCACGGCGACGGCGCGGGCGTTGGATGCATCGAGCGTGCTGGTGCTGGCGCGGGATGAGTTTGTGGAATTCCTGCGTGGGCATCCGAAGGCGGCGATGGCGTCGCTTTGCGTTCTGGGACAGCGTCAGCGGGAGATGCTCGATCGCCTGCGCGGCATTCGTAACAGCAACGAAGCGATCGACCAGATGGCGCAAAGTGCCACGATCTGGCAGAAGGTGGCGGACAAAATCGCGGAAGTCAGCGCCAGTCAGGGCTTTGTGATGCTTCACCTGATTTGGTTCGGACTGTGGATGGGTTACAACGCGATCAAAAAGGACTCGGCCTTCGATGCGTATCCGTTTGGCCTTTTGACGATGATTGTCTCGCTGGAGGCGATATTTTTGTCGATTTTTGTCTTGGTCAGCGCCAATCGGGCGGGGGAGAAGGATCGTGTTCGGGCGGATCTGGATTATCAGGTAAATCTCAAGGCCCATGCGGAAGTGATGAGCCTGCATCGCAAGATCGATCGCCTGGAGTCGGCGATAAAAGGAGACTCGACGGACGTGCCGCCGGCGCGGGCTGTTGCGGGACGGGAATGAGACGGCGCGGGCGCGCCTCGGCAGGAATGAAACGTGGATAAATCGGTGGACAAGCCGGGAAACAACAAAGGCGGTGGTCGTTCGTCTGGCGCAGCAGCTCGGGATGCGCGCGTGACGGGCAAGGGTGGAGCCAAGTCCGCGCGGCCGGTCGTGCCGCCGGTGGATGAAACGGCGCAGGAGTCGGCCGGCGCGGAGATGAAGTCGGCGCCGCTGGGGCGGAGCAGCGACGAGGATTTGATGTCGCGCACGCAGAAGGAGTCGGATCAGCAGGCGTATGCGATGTTGTACGAGCGATATCACCAGGCGGTGCTTTCGTATCTGTATCGCATGATGGGCAATCTGGAGGATGTGGAATCGATCGGGCAGGAAGTCTTTCTGCGGGCGTACCGGTTTCGCGCGACTTACCGATATCCGCAGAAGTTCAGCACGTGGCTTTTTACAATTTCACGGAATCTGGCGATCAACTATTCGCGTCGGCGCAAGCGCAGCCCGGTGCGGAATATTACGGAGTTGAATCTGGAAGGCGTGGAGATGAGCGGCGATCCGCGTCGCGTCGCCGGCCGGGCGACGGACGATCTTGAAAAGCAGGAGGAGATCGCGCGGGTGCTGGAGGCGCTGGAAGGTCTGCCGGCCGACCAGAAAGAAGTCATTGTGCTGGGGATTTTTCAGGATCTTTCGTATGCGGAGATCGAGGGCATCACCGGGACGAAGGCGGTGACGTTGCGATCGCGGATGTTTCACGGGCTGAAGCGGCTTGGAAGATTGATGGGCGGAAAAAATGTGGATGAGGAGTGAATTGGCCGGGCGCAACAAGACAGGACTGAACGATTCAATGGATTCCGCCTCGTACGAGACCGATCGGTTTTTGAAGTTGCTGACGGATGCGCTGCGCGCGGGCCCGGGGAGTCCGGCGTGGCATGAGGCGGTGCGCGAGGTGCGCACGGGCGGATTGGAGGGGGCCGACGAAATGCGATTGCTGCTCGATGCGCGGGAGCGCCTGCAAAGCGGCAAGGATTATCGCACGATCCGCGCGGGGGAGGGATTCACGCGAAAGTTGATGGGCAACATCGCTGCGGAGCGGGATTCGGGTGCGGATGGCCGGCGTCTTTCGACGGCGCGGCTGATTGCGATTGTGTCGGGGCTGGCGGTTGTGGCGGCGGCGATCGCGCTGTGCGTGATGCTGTCGCGTGGGGGAAATAATCCGGCTCCGCCGCCGGCCGAGACTGCGCCGGCGGAGTTGCTGGCGGTGTTCACCAAGACGGAATTGACGAGCACCTTTGCGGGGGGCATTCCCGCGGACTGGCGCGCGTTTGGGGCGCTGGGCGTAACGACGCGCGGCGGCGAGCTGCGATCGGAATCGCCAAAGAGGGAGGATTTGAAGGCCGGGGCGTCGCTGGGGGGTGGGATTGTGAGCGTCAACGGGCGGCGCGATGCGTTTGCGATTGAGGCTGACATTCGCATGGACCGCGCGCCGGATCATCTGGCGGTGGAGGTTTTCGTGGCGGATGAGGCGGAGTTTGGCGCGGGCGCCGCGATGGCGCCGCGTGAGGCGGCAGGGTGGGTGCAGGGCAGGCAGGTGAAGGCTGTGGCGATAGAGGGAGATGCGTTGCCGAAGACGCTCGGCGAGGCGCGCGACGTGCCGGGAAGCAGGGTGAAACTGACGGTGAAGGTGGATCGGCAGTTTGTGGTGGTGGAGGCGGATGGGAAGCTGGTTTTTGCCGGGCGGCACAATTTGCAGGAAGATCGGCCGCGTTATGCGGGGATTCGGTTTCTGGTGCGCGGGTCGGATCGGTTGGACTCGGTGGGCGTGGAACGGGTGAGGGTGCTTCGACCTTGAGAGTTTTGAGGGGTTAGTGTTTGGCGCTGAGGACGGAAGAGGGGTGAGGGATGACGGATGGAGCGATTGCATGGAATCAATGGATTCAGGTGCGGGCGATGTTGAAGCGGCGAAGCTGCTGGCGCGCACGTTTGGGGCGATGCAGGAGGAGATCGGGCGGGTGATTGTCGGGCAGGAACGGGTGATCGAGGAACTTTTGATTGCGGTTTTTTCTCGCGGGCATTGTCTGATGCAGGGGGTTCCGGGGCTGGCGAAGACGCTGTTGGTTTCGACGCTGGCACGGGCGATGGATTTGTCGTTTCGGCGAATTCAGTTCACGCCCGATCTGATGCCGAGCGACATCACGGGCACGGACATTCTTCAGGAGGATCCGGAGACCGGCCGGCGGGGATTTGAGTTTGCGCGTGGGCCGATTTTTACGAATCTGTTGCTGGCGGATGAGATCAATCGCACGCCGCCAAAGACGCAGGCGGCGCTGTTGCAGGCGATGCAGGAGCATGAGGTGTCGGCCGGGGCGCGCACCTATGCGCTGCCGGCGCCGTTTTTTGTATTGGCGACGCAGAATCCGATCGAGCAGGAGGGGACCTATCCGCTGCCCGAAGCGCAGTTGGATCGCTTCATGTTCATGGTGCTTGTGAACTATCCCGGGCGGGAGGATGAGCTTGAGATGTTGAAGCGAACAACGGGCGGGCCGGCGGCCGAGGTTTCGCGGATCATCGACGGACCAACGGTTGAGCGGCTGCAGGAGGTGGTTCGGCGCACGCCTGTTGGGGACCGCGTATTTCAATTTGCGCTGGACCTGGTGCGTGCGACGCGGCCGAACGAGGCGGGGGCAAGCGATTTTGTACGGCACTGGCTCGACTGGGGCGCCGGCCCGCGGGCGGGTCAATATCTGGTCGTAGCGGGCAAGGCGAGAGCGCTGCTGCGCGGCCGGCTGCATGTGACGCTGGAGGACATCGAATCCGCGGCGCCGGCGGTGCTGCGGCATCGGCTGGTTCCCAACTTCAACGCTGAGGCCGAGGGCGTGACGGTTGAGCAGATCATCGACAAGGTGCTGGCGCTGGCGCCGAGAGGCGGGGGAGAGCGGTTGCTTTGAGGTTTTGGGCGTGCGGGGGTGGTGCGGCGATGGGGCGGGGAGAAATGGCGATTTACCAGCGCAGCTTCAGGATGGCGGCGGAGGCGGCCAGGCGGGTGTCGGGGTCGGGGTCTTTTAGCAGGGGGGCGAGAGCGGGGAGCGATTGGGGGTGGGCGATGTCGCCGAGGGCGGCAGCGGCCAGGGTGCGCACTCTGGGGATGTCGCTGCGGGTGGCGTCGATGGCGAGGGAGTAGCCGTCGGCGTCGCCGATGATGCCCATGGCTCGGGCGGCGACGAGGACGGTTTCGTGGTCGTCGTCGGCTAAAAAGCTTTGCATCTGGGTGGCGGCGCGGGGATCTTTTGGGGCTGCCAAGGCGAGCAGGCCGAGTTTTACGGCACCGGCGTCGGGGCTGATGGTGGCGGCGACGAGGTATTTGAGGCCGCGTTCGTTTCCAAGGCGCCAGAGGGCTTCGGCAGCCTGAAGGCGTACTTCCTTGATTGAATCCCGGAGGAGTGGTTCGAGGGCGACAGCGGCGGCGGGATCGCCGAGTCGGCCGATCGCCAAGCAGGCGTTGCCGCGAACGGCGGGGCGTGGGTCGAGCAGGCCTTTTTTCATCTCGGCGAGAAAGCGGTTGTCTCCGGCGCGTGCCAGCGCGTAGGCGGAAGCGATGCGCACCGAAGGGCTATCGTCGTTGATTCTCTGCAAGAGCGCATCGCCGGCGGATTGGCTCTGGAGGTCACCCAATGCCATGGCGGTGGCGAAGCGGACGACGGGGGATTTGTCGTCCAAAAGCTGAACAAATGCGATGTTTGTGCCGTGGCTTGTCGCGTCGCGCGCCGCTTCGACGGCGTGTACGCGCACCAGGTCGATTTCGCTGCGCAGCGACGCTTCTATTTCAGCGCGGGCAGACGCTTCCAAAACCGCGTTGCGCGGCGGCGGGGGTGTGACGGGGCCTCGGCGCGGGGAAAGATCGAGCTTTCGCGTGCTGGCGGGGAGCCTGCCGGCGCTGTTGTCTTTCGGACTGGTGTCCTGGCAGCCCAAAGCGACGTTCAGCACGAAAAGGAAAACCAGGGGCGTTCTGTTAAACATGGATGATGGAAGATTATGCCGACTCGGCGCGTTTGGCGCGGGCGTGGGCGATGCGCACGCATAGAACACCCATCGACGCGATGATGCAGATGCCTGAAAAAAGATCGCCGTAACGTGTGTAAAACGAGGTGCGGTGATCGAGTTTCAGCGCGGCGCGCAGTGTTCCCTCAGTGCGGGGAGGGAGCGTGATGGTTCGGCCGACCGGATCGATGACGGCGCTCATGCCGGTGTTGACGCTGCGGGCCGCGGGGACACGGTTTTCGATGCTGCGGAAAACAGCGCCCTGGAGGTGCAGGGCGTTCTCGTTGGCTATAAACCAGCCGTCGTTGGTGAGGTTTACAAGAAAGTCGGCCGACTTTTGTCCGCCGGGCTGGCGGGGGCGAAACATACGGGCGATCAGTGGGGCGTCGAGGTCTTCAAAACAGATCGGGGCGACGAAACGTGTTGGCGCGGGGCGGTCGTCGTGCAGAGAGAAGATGGTGACGCTTGCTTCGGTGCCAGGCGTGAGGTTGTAGTCGTAGCCGTAAGGGTTGAAGAGATTGAGAAAACGATATCCCAATGGCCAGGATTCCTTGAACGGTAAAAACTCGCCGAAGGGGACGAGATGAATTTTGTCGTAGCGCTGAATGGGTGCATCGCCGCCGGCAGGGACGAAGTAGGCGCTGTTGCGGCGATCGGTGTAGGCGATTTCGCGGTTTTCCTCGCGCGGTCCCAGGAACATGCCGCCGGCGAGGATGGCGACATCATGTTTGCGGGCCAGATCGCGAATGGCAGCGCGGGCGTCGTTGATCGAATCGAGACTGGTGCGGATCTGGTCGTATTGCTTTTGGAGGTTTGGATCGGCGTCAGGT
>JBBQCK010000220.1:0-5466 GCA_038318605.1 Tepidisphaerales bacterium
GCGGCAGCTCAGCGAACTGCGCACCAGCCTGCCCGCATTGGATATCGATCTCACGCCGGCAGAGCTGGCATGGCTGAGTGGGCAGTAGACAGGCAGCAGTCGGCAGTAGGTCGTAGGTAGTAGATAGTACATAGAAAAGAGCGGATTCGGACGTCGGATTTCGTGTTTCGGAACCTACTTGCAACCTTCAACCAGCAACTTCCCCGCATGATTCCCCTCGATCCCGAGAGTCAGCGCCTCGCCGAGGATGCCGCACGCCAGGCCAACTGGAAGCGATGGGGACCATACCTCGCCGAGCGGCAATGGGGGACGGTTCGGGAGGATTATTCACCCGACGGCGCTTGCTGGAATTATTTCACGCACGACCAATCGCGCTCGCGTGCATATCGGTGGGGGGAGGATGGGCTGCTGGGCATCACCGATCGCGAATGTCGTCTCTGCTTCGCACTGGCGCTGTGGAACGGTCGCGATCCTATTCTGAAAGAGCGGATTTTTGGTCTGACCAACCCCGAGGGCAATCATGGCGAGGATGTGAAGGAGCAGTATTTCTACCTCGACGCGACGCCGACCAGCTCGTATCTGAAGGGGCTGTACAAATATCCCCAGGCCGAATTTCCCTATGAATCGCTCGTCGCGGAAAATAGCCGGCGCACGCGCGATGACCCCGAATACGAAATCTTGGACACGGGCGCGTTCGACGAATCCCGATATTTCGACGTGCTGGCGGAATACGCCAAGGCCGGCCCGGATGACATCTGCATACGACTTACGCTATCCAATCGCGGCCCCAGGTCCGCCACGTTGCATCTCCTGCCGACGCTCTGGTTTCGCAACACCTGGTCCTGGGGCTGCCTGCACGAGGGATGCTGGGCGAAGCCCTGGATCGTGCGCGACGACGACGCATCCAATTCAGCTCTGATCGCGCATCACGCGACGCTGGACGATTTCCGCATCGATTTTGAAACGCTCGGCGCCAATCCGCCCGAATTGTTGTTCACGGATAACGAAACCAACCTCGTGCGGCTCTACGGTGCCGCCGACAATGGCCGGCACACCAAGGATGCGTTTCACGATTATCTGGTAGGCAAACATGGCGAGGCCGTCAGCCTGAAGCCTGTTGGCACCAAATGCGCCGCGGTGTATCGCCTTGAACTTCCGGCCGGCGGCGAACAGGTCGTTCGCATGCGCCTCTGCCGCGCCGACCAGGCAAGGGCGGACCCGTTAGGTAATCGCTTCGATCGCACCTTTGCCACTCGCATCGCCGAGTCGAATCAGTTTTACAATGAGCGCACACCCGACGCCCTGACCGACGACGAAAAGCGCATCATGCGCCAAGCCTATGCAGGCCTGCTTTGGTCGCGGCAGTTTTACGAATACATCATCCCGCCGTGGCTTGAAGGGGACCCGGCCATGCCGCCGCCACCGCCCGAACGCAAACATGGCCGAAACAGCGATTGGCCTCACCTGTTCAATCGCGACATAATCTCAATGCCTGACAAGTGGGAATATCCATGGTACGCCGCGTGGGATCTCGCGTTTCACATGATTCCGCTGGCACGTGTCGATGGCGAATCCGCCAAGCAACAACTCATCCTGCTACTGCGCGAATGGTACATGCATCCGAGCGGCCAACTGCCGGCCTACGAATTTGCACTGGATGATGTCAATCCGCCGGTCCACGCGTGGGCGGTTTTTCGCGTCTATAAAATGACCGGCCAGCGCGGTCAGCGCGATCGCCTGTTCCTCGCGAGATGCTTCCAAAAGCTACTCATCAATTTCACCTGGTGGGTTAATCGCAAAGACCCCACCGGCCGGCATATCTTCGCGGGCGGATTTCTGGGCCTGGACAACATAGGCGTGTTCGACCGGTCCAAATCCCTCGGTGATGGCCGGTCGCTGGCGCAGGCGGATGGCACGGCATGGATGGCATTTTTCTGCACCACCATGCTCGCAATGGCGCTTGAACTCGCGGAGGAGGATCCAAGCTACGAAGATGTCGCATCCAAATTCTTCGAGCATTTCGTCGCCATCGTGGATGCGATGAATGATCTCGGCGGCTGCGGACTTTGGGATGAAAATGATGGGTTTTACTACGATCAGTTGCTTACGGACGATCATTCAACCGCCCTGAAACTGCGCTCGATCGTTGGCTTGATTCCGCTTTTGGCGGTCGAGGTTCTCGAATCGCGCGTCATCGACCGGCTGGGCGGATTCTCAAAGCGCATGCACTGGTTTCTGGAAAACCGGCCCGACCTCGCCCGCCATATCGCGTTTCACCGCGCCGATTCTTCCGGCGGCAACGGCGCGGCCCATGCCGCCGGGCGATATCTACTGGCTGTTCCAAGCCGCGAACGGCTCGAGCGCGTGTTGCGCCACATGCTCGATGAATCACAGTTTTTGTCCCCCTACGGTTTGCGTTCGCTCTCGCGCCATTACGAGCAGCATCCGTTTGAATTCACCCTCGATGGCCAGACGCATCGCGTGAAGTATGTTCCCGCCGAATCCGAAACCACCATGTTCGGCGGCAATTCCAACTGGCGCGGTCCGGTCTGGTTTCCGCTCAATTTCCTGCTGACCGAAGCGTTGGAACGATATCACCATTTTTATGGCGACGATTTTAAGATCGAATGCCCCACCGGTTCCGGCCATCGATTGACGCTGGCACAGATATCGCACGAGCTGGCGGCGCGACAGACCCGGCTGTTTACGCAAGCACCGAACGGCCGGCGACCATGCCACGGCGACGATCCTCGCTTCGCGACCGATCCGCATTGGCGAAATCTGCTTCTGTTCCACGAATACTTCGACCCCGAAACCGGCCGCGGTTGCGGCGCAAGCCACCAGACCGGCTGGACGGCGCTGGTCATCCGCGATCTCGAATTCGTCGGCCACCAACGCTCAACCGGCAGCACAAGCGATCAAGTCGTCCAAACGCAGCAGACCATTGCCCAGGTCCACCATCGCCAGCCGCCGGCGCCACAGGAACATTGAGGTTCTGAGATTCTCGTCGCAACGCGCGGACTTTGCTGAGACTGTGAGTACGGTGCGATCAGCAAATCTTGATTGGGTAGGTATCGTCCCAAGCCAGACAGTTCGCCGAGCGCGGCATCCGCGTACCCCACTTCTCCCGGCGTAAACGCAAGGTACAGCCGTAAAGGCCCGACAAACCGTTCAATCCACCGCCAACCGCTCCGCACGGATCGGATAAAGTTCCGTCTTGCCGCCTGCCGTCTTTATGACCAGACCGACCGTCCCTGTGAAATGTATGCCGTTTTGATTGTATGTGAATGGTTCACCATTCATCAGCGCGATCACCTCGCGCCCGTCTGCCAGTTTAATCCGCGTGACCCGGCCTTCGGCATCAAGCGATTCTGATATTGGTGCCGCTTCCCCCTCGCCGTGTACGCCGAACGTCCAGGTCGCGCTCGTGTTCCGCGGCATGTCCCATCGCAGAACCGTCGATCGCGTGTCATACAGCGCCACGCCCTTGCCTTTTTCTTCCGGCTCGCCCGGCTTTGAACCAAAAGGCGCGCCCACGCCATGCGTATCGCCGCCCAGCTCATTCTTTACGCTGGTCGTTTCAAACTTCACCCCCGCCGGGAAAACCATCGAAAGCTCGCCGGTGATCTGTTGCGGCGATGCCATCGTCGCATGGCCGGCTCCAACCTTCAGTCCATCACCTTGATAGGAATGCATGCGCCAGATCGTTGGGCAGATCGTCTCGACGTTGTCTCGCACGATCAGCAGATCGGGGTGCACGAACATCACCTGCCGGTCGTAGCCGTTGCGCAGCGCCACCGGGCCTGCCTCATCCAGCGACAATTTCGGATTGTACGGATACATGCACCGCGCCATCGCATAGTCGTATGGCCCATTCTCGTGGTCTGCGCCGTAGTCATCCTCGGCGATCCATGGCGCGGGGTATTTGCACGGAAGTGTCCAGTTGTTCACGCCGCGAAACTCGATTTCCGTTCCCGATGCCGGGCCTTGCTTATACGAATTGCCGTAATGCTCCCCCGGCTGGCCGCCCCATGCGGCGTCGCCGAAGAAATGCACATTGCGAAACCACCCCCACAGCGATCCCTTGTCCTGATGATGATGTCCCCATGATTGGCCCGCCCGCAGCACGACATACGATTCCGCGGCCGGCTGCTTCTGCGTCAAGCCACTGGCCGTCGTCGTCTTGCCATCCGCCGTGCGAAACGATCGAAATGTAGTGCCATATCCCTGCAAATATCGACTCCGCAGATCGGGCAATTCCGGCTGCAAACCCTCCGGAATCGCCGGCCAGGCGTCCTTCGGTTTGGCTTTCGGATCGTCGGCCAATCCCCCCGTTTGCCCCAGGGTCCAAAGCATGCGCCGCGCCACCGCCTGGATGTTTGGATCTTTGCTCTTTGCGAACATCGGCAGCGCCCGCCGGGCGGCGTCGTTGTAGCTGCCCACATTCAGCCCATGATCGCCAATCGGCGGAATCACCCGGAAGCCGCCGAACCCCGCATCGCGCGGGCTGTGCGCAGTCGTGAAGAAATCAAAAAGCTTCGCAAACCGCGGATCATCGTAAAAATTCCGCAGCCCAACCTCGTTCAGGCTGTTGGCCAGCGGAACCATGTTGTGCATGGTCCAAAGTGCGTAGTTATGCGATTCCTCCCAGCAGCCGCTCTCGGGATAGACATATCGATCCAGCGCCATCGACATCTGCTCTTCGCCGTGGGCGCGCATCTTCTTGCCATCAGGCTGCCCCAGCGCCGCCAGCCCCGCCCCCATCTGCGAAACGCAGCGGTAGCGGTCGGCGTTGAAATTCATGTTCTCCATCCCCTGATAGAAGGGATTGAGCGCCTCCGGATTTGTCCACGGCAGCATCGCCCGCCGGCCGGGATACGCCGACTCATCCATCGCCATGTACGTCCACATCGCCGGCCCGGTTTCGCGGTCCGCCAGCCCGCCTTTGGCGTCGGCGGCCGCTACATCCGCCGCCGTTTTCAATTTGCCCGCCTGCTCCTCCACCCAGCGATACAGCCCCATCTTCTCGCTGCGCATCCCGCCGTTCGAGCCGTTGAATTCCTGTAATCCTGCCCGGCCGTCCATCCCTTCCAACACATTTCGCACCGCGCCCGCCGCCCGCTTCGGTGCCGTCTGCTCCAGCGTCAACGGCGAACCATCCGGGTTCCACACCAAAGCCAGTCGATTGATCCGATCCAAAGGCCACGCGCCGTCTACAACGTATGCCTTGCGCATCTCCGGCCGCCACACGGTTTTGGGCGGGCCTCCTTTTTCATCGCGCGTGGTCGCCCCCGCCGGCATCGCAAAAATCGCCCACTCCCGATGCCCGTCAACGATCCACGCCTCCATCGCATAACGCCGCTTGGCGCCCGCCAGCCCCACCACGCCCCGCGACATCCGCGCCGCGCCAAACGCCTCGCCCGGAACCTCCGGCCGATCGTACAAATCCACATGGTTGATCTTCGC
>JBBQCK010000221.1:0-5453 GCA_038318605.1 Tepidisphaerales bacterium
CTGCTTGCGTACCTGATCGAGCGTGTTGTCATCGCCCACGCAGACGATCGTCATGCGGGACAGCTTCGGATCGTCGGTGCGTCCCACCACCAGCGAATCGATGTTGAACGCCCGCGTCGCGAACATCCCGGCCACGTTCGCCAGCACGCCCGCCACATTCATTACCAAAGCAGAAATCACATGCCGCATCGACATTCGCTACTCAGCCTTCTAAATCCCACGCCGGCCGACGCTTTCGGCCCGCAATCTGGGCCGCACAGTTTAAGCCAGACAGCCCGCGAAACAAGCCGTCGGCGGCGCTCGGCAGCGCGGGGCCGGCCAATTTTGCTGAAATGACGGGTCTACGCACGCAACGAATTGTCGAACGATCCAACATGTCGCCCAAGGCTCGGTTTTCGCAGAGGGCTTTCTGTGGCAAAACCGCACCGGCGTTGCCCGGCGGCGATTGCATGGCCGGCTCTGGGCCGGGACGACGGCCTGGAGGGTTATCTGTTTTAGGTCAGCAATACTCTTTTCAAGCGCTATCGCGGCCGAGAAATGTGGATGTCAGCTTTTCCTTGTCCCGCCATTTCCTAGTGCTGTCACCTTATACTCGTCAATTTCCTACGGGACGATGTTTGGCTGGGGTGAGACGGTCGCGCAACAGGTTGGGAGGCTGTTGCGCGGGCGGCGGGAGGGTTTGGGCGATGGAAGTATGGGTATTAACCGGACTTGGGTTGCTGGGTCAGGCGGGTGAGGCGGGCGCGACGGGCGAAAAAGTGTTGCACTTTGTCTCATTTTGTTGCGCCGTGTCTCGCGGCGGCAGGGATTTGGGTAGGCTGGAGAAGCTGGGTAGAGGCGATTGCGAATGAAGTAGGTTGGGGGATGTTTTCATCGCTTTTCCTAGGTGGCGGATCGGGGCGGAAGATGTTTTGACGCGGCTGCGGAAGAGCGAGGCGGCGTGAACCTGCAATTGTATGGAGGGGTGGGAGGGGGAGTCAAGTGGAGTGGGCGTATTTTGTTAGGGATTGGGTTTGGGGGCTGAATTTGGGTGATCGGCGGTCGGCCGGCCGGGGGATGGAGGGCGTGGGGGACGCGGGCCGGCTGGTGAGGTTTGGGGGGCGATAGAGGCGGGGGAGAGTGAACCCGGAATGGCCGTTAAAGACGAGGATTGTGCATCAAAGACTCCCGACCCGTTAGAATTTTCCCCGCAAATCCGCATCACCACGGACAGACGCCTCATAATGGTTCGCGTCACCTTAAGTTTTCCTCGTTGATCTTAGGTCCCAAGGTTTGGAGCTTAAGGGTACTAACCCGGGTGGAATGGTTACGTATAAAGGGCCCAACGGCACGACCGTAACAGTCAAACCGACAGGGGAGGTCATACGCGTACAGCGCGTCTGGAAAGCAGACGGGAGCGGTAAGTTCCCGCAACGCCAGGATTACTTCGGCAATCCATTGCCCGACCAGTCACACTCAACCGGGCACTTTGTGGAACCAATACAGAACACGAACGTTGGCGACCAGTTCGGAGGCTGATTATGCGTATTATGAACGACGTGAACTTGGACAAAATTCTTGTTAATAGAGAGGGAAAAGCGGTTCGCCTTGAATTCATCAACATGCAAGATGGCGGCCTCGTCGGTTTCATCGAGTGTGAGGACGTGCTCTTGTTCAACTATCATAACGTAATGGATGCAGAAGGGTTGGCGATTTACGTTGGGCATGTTGATGTTGATGAACTAGTCGGCGATGCCGCCCGCACAACGCTGGCGAAACTTGGGTTCGGGTTCCGCGATTCTCTTGGCCGTACGGGTACGACCGAGAGCGGCGTAATCCAGCACCTACATGTCGAAGGCGGTGAAGTCTCAATCGACCTCTGCTGCGGCCAATACCATCTCACAAGGAAATGATACAGGGTAGGGGAAACTAAAGGTGACGCGAACTGCTCTGCCCCCACCCTCTCAATGCTTGGCGATTGGACGGAAATGATACGGGGACGCAGATAGTTTTCACGGGCAGTTGCTACCATGCTTCTGCCCAGCTAACTCTTGACGGTCCAGAATATTTGATGGTCGCCCATCGACGCAACGTCGTCGCAATCGCGGCAGAGCGGCGTTAGATTTCCCCAATGCCCGGTCTGCTGGCATCCATCAACTTCGGCCGTGATCGTGCGGGCGGTTGCCATTCGCGCGGCATCGCCACCGGCCGACAGTGGTACGACGGCGACTTGGATTACGACGGCACGGTCGATGACGATGATGTGACGCTGCAAGGCTCGGCCGCCAGCGGCCGACGCGGCGGCGGCCGGGCGGGATGATTTTTACTACAACGAATCGTGGCAGTTGGTCGAGACGTATCGCTCGACGGCCGGGGCCGAGAGCCGGCCGTATGAGTTTTACATCTACGATTCCACCTACATCGACGCCCCCATCCTGCGGGATCGGGATACGGACGATGATGGGGTGATCAACCCGGCCGGGGGGATGAGCGGCTGTATTACCTGCACGATGCGAATTGGAACACGACGGCGTTGGTGGACGGCACGGCCGGCAGCGGCACGGCGGGGCAGGTGGTCGAGCGGTACAGCTACGACGACTATCGCGGCAACTGACCATCGTCTCCACCGGCGCGATGCGGGATTATACTTCAACGATCAGGCAGACCCGCCGCGGCCGAAGCGGAAGATCCGTTCATCGGGGGAGGGTTTGCCGGTTGTGATGCGGTGGCCCAGCAGGTTGGCGGCGATCAGAGAAAAGGTGATGCCGTTGCCGCCGTAGCCCATTGCGAAATAGCCATTTGGATAATCAGGATGCGGGCCGATGATCGGCATGCCGTCGCGTGTTTCGGCGAAGGTGCCGGCCCAGGCACGATCCGGCGCGAGCCAATCGCGCTCCAGATGCGGCAGCAGCTTGGCCAGCCTTTCTGAAATCAATTCCGCCTTTTTATCCTTTAATGCATCGCGGCGATCGGCATCGATGAACTCATCATCGCATCCGCCCGCTATGATTCGGCCATCGATCGTCGTACGCAGATAGAAATACGGGTCGGCCGACTCCCAGATCAAAGCCCGGCCCGGCCAGGGCTCCAGGCCGGCGGGTAGCGGCGGCGTCACCATCGCATAGGTGCTCTTCATTTCCGTCAAGGTCGAATCCAGAAATGTCGGGGTCTCATAGCCGGTCGCGAACAGCACGTGTCTGCATCGCACCTGAGAATTGCCGCCATTGGCGGATACGACATGCAGAATCACGCCCCCGTCGGCAGGCTCGAACCGGTTCACCTCGCTCTGGACAAAAGCCCGAAGTCCGCGGCCGATCGCGCGATCGAGCAATCGCGAAGCAAATCGAAACGGATCGATCTGGGCCGCCCGCGACGAGAGAATCGCCCCATGGCGGTCCAGGCCAAACTGGTGTTTTAAGGCGGCCCGATCCAAAAGTTCAGCATCGATCCCGATCGCTTGCCGCGCGCTGACCTCGGCCGCGAATTGGTCGAGATCCGCACTTTCGCATGCCAGAAAAAGGCTCGGCCGGCGGATGTATCCGCAGTCATCGCCAATCCCCTCGACTAGTGCCTCAAATCGCTCGAAAGACTGGTACGTCAGCTGATACGCCCTGCGCGCATCGGCCGGGCCGACTTGATCGATCAACTCCACCAGGGATGTATCCAGCTCATATTGGAGCAGACCGGTCGAAGCGACGGTGCTTCCGCTGACCAGCCCTGCCCGGCGATCGAGCAGGATGGTCTGCATCCCCGCTTCGACCATCGCATCCGCCAGCAGCGCCCCGGTGATTCCTCCGCCGACAATCACCACATCGCAGTCAAGATTACGATCCAGCCGCACGGCTTCGGGTGCTTGTGTTCCAAGTTGGGGCCAATATTCAGAGCCGGAGCGCAGTTTCATGAAGGCAATAATAGCCGCGCCGATTGGCCGGCGGACTGCCGCAATCAGGTCTCGGGCATCTGCGTCACTTCAGCGCGGACCACGGTTGTCGGCGGGGCCGCGCCGCGCAACGCGGCGATGATGCGCTCAACATGCACATGGCAATTTTCGATGAAAACCTGATATCGCGCCTGCGTCCCGCCTACGGCCGTTCCAGCGATATACAGACCCGGGACGTCGGTCTCCATGGTTTCGGGGTTGAACGTCGGCGTGTCGCCCGCGGCGGCGAGAGATATCCCCGCCTGCCGTGCAAGCGTCATGTCCGCCTCATAGCCGATCATCGCCAGTACGAAGTCGGCCGGCACGTCGATCGATTTGCCATCGCCCTGATGGTGCAGCGTCACGTGATCCGGCGTGATGCGTGTGACGCAGGTCGGCGTATGGCAGCCGATCCGGCCGGCCGCCACAAGGCCGTTGAATTCCGGCAAAAGCCAATACTTGATGGATCGCTGATCGAAATCCGCCCGCCGATAGCTGAGCGAAACATTGGCCCCCGCGTTATGACATCGCAGCCCTGCCTCCACCGCCGAGTTGCGCCCGCCGACAATCAACAGATTTCGTCCGAAATAGTGATACGGCTCCTGCAAGTAATGGCTGACATGCGGCAGATCTTCTCCGGGTCCATCCAGCATCCTCGGCCGGGCGGTTCCGCCCGTTGCCAGACTCACACGGCGCGCCGTTATCGTTTGCTCGAGTCCGCGGGCCATGCTGATCGCGCGGAACCCATCGCCTTGGCGCGTAAGCGAATGGATCGGCTCGTAGGTGCGCACCTTGAGGTCGAACAACTCCACCACGTCGAGCAGGTATTGGAGGTATTGCTCGCGCGACGCCTTGAGTTGATCCACCGTGCGCAGCGGCACGCCCGCGATGGCGATGCGCTCATTCGATGAAAAAAAACGCGTCGCCGGCGCCCACCACGAAATGGTGTGGCCAATCTGCTTTGCCTCAAGATGCAGATAATCGATCCCCGCCCGGCGAAGCGCAACCGCCATCTCCAACCCAATCGGCCCTGCGCCAATCAGCAATACATCGGTCTGGAATTCCTTGGCAATCATCGAGGAAGTTGCAAGTTGCCGGTTGCGAGTTGCCAGAGACGGCCGAAATCCGAAGTCCGAATCCTCGAACATGCTTCAATCTGCCTACCGACTGCTATCTCGCGCCTACCGTCCTTTGCCGACTGCTAAGGATATGCCGCCACCTGCATTGCCAGGCTGATAAACCTCATGCGCGTCTCATAGAGCGCCATGTCGATGAGTTTTGATTCGTCGGGCGTGAGATTGCCCGTGGTCTTGGTTTCGAGCACGCCCAGGGTGTCGATCTGACGCTTGGCCGAATCCAGGTCGAGCATCGGCTCGCCCGATCGGGTTGGAAGGTCGCCGAGGTAATACAAAGCCTGCGTAAGCAACGATTGCACCAGCGTGCCGATGCCGGGCGGCGGCAACTCTCGTTCGCCGGCGCCTGGCCCGCCCGCGCCTCGGCCGGCCTGCCCGGCCGCCGCGGCCGACGGCACGAACCCCGCCGGCGTCGCGGGCTG